>NZ_JBYIQP010000036.1:0-57056 GCF_057707665.1 Actinacidiphila sp. bgisy167
CGGCCTGCGCCCGAGGATCACTCCTGGTGTGCGCGGCCCCAAGTTCATCGGTGAGCTCCCGATCAGCCACGACCACAGCTTCCCGGGTCACCCAACCGTGCTCGACGCCCTCCCGCTCCAGCTCCCTGCTCACCCCGTCGAACAGAACGTCCTCACGAGAACGCACCCCACCCGGGGCCGGCGCGGCAGCCGGGTCGATCACGTCGCGACGCGCGTCGGCCTGCCCCATGAACTCGCTGAAGCCGTCATACATGGCGTCATCGGCACGGGTCGCTTCGATACTGAGGACCGTCTCGATCTCGGCACGGGTCAGACCGCGCAGCGCGCCCTCGGTTCCGCCTGCCTCGTCGACGGCATCGGTGAACGCCTGATCCCTCGCGAGACCCTCCTCGGGCATCAGGACTCGGCCCGAACTGGCCGAACCCTGGACGAACTCGGGGCGCTCCACGCTGCCCGTACGTTCCCGATCCTTGCCCTTGAGTGCCCTGTTGCTCTTCTTGTTCTCGATCAGCCGCCCGGCGCTCGATCCGGCCAGGGCCTCACCGTGCAGCGCATGCAGAGTGGGATCCACTCGGACGAGGAACTCGGCGATGCCCTGAACCTGCGAGTCCGGGTGCAGGTCACTGAAGTCGTCACCGAAGTGGTCCGTCAGGTCGGCTTCGGCCTCGATGACCTCCTGGTCCGTGAACTCCACCCCGGTCAACGGGCGCAGCATGTCGTTGACTTCGCGGGTCCGCTGCATCTGCTCCGTCACGCGCCGCGTGGCGGCGTCGACGCGCGTGCCGGCGGTGAGGTGCCGGTCTTCGTCGCCGAAGCGGCCCCTGAGGCCGTCAAGGAGGCCCTCCATCAGTTGTCGGCCCGAGGTACGGATTGCAAAGCGCCCGGTGTACTGGTCCCTGACCAGCCGTATCAGGGCGTTGCGACCTTCAGGGACGAAGAGCGTCGAGACAGTCGCCGACGTGTCCCCGGTCACCTGGGAGACCAGAGCGTTCAGGCTCTTTATGTCCTGGCTGAGGGCCTCGTCGACTCGCGCCCGCAAGGGCCTGGAGGCCTCGGGATCGACATGCACCGAAGTCGGCAGTTCGACCATCACCTGGACGTGGAGAGCCTTGCCGTCGCTGCCCGCGGCGCTGTCGATCAGGAAGGGGTGGTGGAGGAAGGGTCGTAGCGTCAGCTGCTCGAAGAGCTCCCACGAAACATGCCTGGTCCGACCACCGGAATGCGCCATGCTGTCGTGGACCTCGGGATCCCGGGCCCGCAATGCCTCACGCGCGGAATCACCCAGCGGTACCTCTCTCAGGAGCCCCAGATGCACACCCAACTGCTGCGCGAGTTCGTGACCCTCCGCATCCCGCCACCACGTGTACGTGCCCATCGGCACGTCGCCATCGCCCAAAGCCACCGTCAGATGGGCATCCCCACCCGTCTCGACCCGCTCCACCGTCACCTGCAACCAGTCCCGGTGGTAGCGCTTCCAGCCGTTCAACTCGCGAACGACACCCTCCCGAAGCGACTCCAACACGCCGTCGGCCTCCTCCGGCGACCTCGCACCGTCGAACGCCACCCGCACATGCAGCTCGGTCTTGGCAGCCCCGCCGACATCGAAACGCCGCACATCGAACCGCTCACCCGGCACGAACGCCGGACGTGAGTCGGCAACCACCGGCGCCACGACATGCTCCTGCGCAAGCACGCCCTCGGCAGGTTCCGGCTCCGGGGTACGGCTCGGAACGGTGCTCTCGTCGGCTGTATCGAACCGCTCACCCCGCACGAACGCCGGACGCGAGTCGGCAACCACCGGCGCCACGACATGCTCCTGCGCAAGCACGCCCTCGGCAGGTTCCGGCTCCGGGGTACGGCTCGGAACGGTGCTCTCGTCGGCTCTGACGACCGGGGGAAGATCCTTCGAGCCGGTCGACCCATGCTCGACCGGCCGGCCGGCTCCACCGGACTCGACCGCATCATCCACCACGGATTCGACATCCGCCACCCTCGACGGCACATCGGAGGGGGCGACCACGGGCGCCGGCTCCGTCTCCCGCACCGAACGCGTCCCACCGGACTCGACCGCATCGTCCAGCCCGAGGTCGGCACGCGTCGTCTTCGACGGCACCGGCTCGGTCAGGGCGAGGTCGGCCTTCCCGCCTGCGGGCTCGGCGGTTCGCCAGTCGCGGAAGGCCGGGTAGGGGTCGACGATGTCGGGATAGTAGCCGCCGTCGCGCAGATCGCCGAGGTGGGACTGGAAGGCGTCCTCGTGACGCGACTCGTGCGACAGCCAAGCGTCGCTCTTGTGCCCCGTGGGGGCGAACATCTCGTCGTACTTGACGACGCGGTCCGTGCGGAAGTCGTCGCCCAGCCTGCTGATGACGTCCTCGTGCAGTTGGAAGGACTCGGTGCTGAGCGGGTGGCCCAGGATCTCGTGGAACGCGTGCGCGGACTCACCGACCACGAACTGCAGGTCGCCCTCGTGACGGATCCGGTCGGGCAGCGTCGAACGCAGGTCGTCGCGTACATCGATCCACTGCGGAGCGGAGTCACCGGTCTTCGGGCTGTCGAACCAGCGGCGGGCCGTGGTGCGGACGGTGTCGAGGTACTCGCCGATGACGCGCTGCCGCCCGTTCTCGCCGAAGTGGGCGAGGAAGTGCTCGCCGAGGTCCGCGAAGCGGTCCTGGGCGTGCAGCGACTCCTTCGTCAGCTGGTCCCGGACGAAGCCCTCCCTCTCGAAGCGGCCGCCAATCCCGTCGATCGCACGGGCGACGATCTCGTTCCACTGCGCACGGGCCTTGTCGCCCTCGGGGAGCGTGTGAGCGTCGTTCGCCGCGTCGATGAGCAGTTGCTCGTCGGCGTCTTCGTGCCGGAAGACGACGTCGTACTGGGTGCGCAGATCTCGCTGGAAGTCCAGCCGCACCTGCTGCACGAAGTCGTCCTGCGGCTCCCCCCACATATCGGCGATGTCGTCGAACTTCTCCCCGGTCGCCACCCGGATGTCGTGCTCCCGGGTCGCGATCTTCCCGAGGTCGTCGAACACCCCGTCCAGGAGCCTTTCGATCTGCCGTCCCGTGTGCGCGGGCAGCCGGCCGCTTGTGTCGCCGTCGCGGGCGAACCCCCCGAGGATCTTGGTCAGCTGGTCGTGCTTGCCGATGTAGTACTGCTCGAGCACGTTGTAGTCATGCGTCTTGTCGCGGAAGTGGTCGCGAGGGCCGTCGTCGGATTTGTACTCGACGAATACGTCCTCCTCGGTACCGCCGACGTTCAACTTTTTCACGTCGGGACCCTGAGGAGTGTCGTCGATCCCGTAGGCCTTGGTGTCGTCCTTGACGTACGTCTGCAGGTCGTGGTCGAAGACGTACTTTGAGGTAAGACCGTCGAACTGCGGCAGATCGCCGCCCTCACCGAACCGGTTCGCCTTGTAGGCGCTCACCTGCTCCTTGAAGCGGGCGGTGAACCTCTCGATCTGGTCCGCCCGGACGAGGTACTTGTGCGCGTTGCTCTTGGCGCGGTCGACGATGCGCGTGAAGGCGTCGGAGGAAATGTGGCCCGTCCGTTCGACCTCCAACCGGAACTCACGAGTGATGTCCTTGCGCCACTGCGACTTGGCGATCCGCGCCTCGCGCCCGTCCGGCGACAAGGCCTCGCGCCGCCCGTCCGGTGACAGATGAGTACTGCCGAACAGGTTGTTCTCGACGAACGTGTCATAGCCCCTGTCCCAGGCCGTGTCGAGGTCCTGCCGGTGGAGCTCCAGGCGTGCCTCCGCATCGACGACCGCCTGGGTCTTCGCGTCGTGCTCCTGCTTGAAGGCGTTCCACTCCACAGCCCCGCCGGCGCCCTCTGGGGTAGGGGTATGTCCCGGCTGGTGGTCGGGGGTGCCGTTTCCGGCACTCGCAGCGTCGTCGCCGGCCAGGACGGCGTTGGCGTCATGACCGGGGCGGTCGCCGGGTCCGTGAGCGGTCTCGACGACTCCCGGCTGGTGGTCGGGGGTGCCGTTTCCGGCACTCGCAGCGTCGTCGCCGGCCAGGACGGCGTTGGCGTCGTGACCGGGGCGGTCGCCGGGTCCGTGAGCGGTCTCGACGGCGCGGCCGCCGTTGTGGGCGCCGGCGTCGGCACTGCTGCCGGAGCCGATGTCGTGCTGTTTGGTCACAGTCACCAGGGACGCATCCGAGGCGAGGGAGTGCGCGGCCAGGACTCCACCCCCGACCTCGTCGACGTGCACAGGCATCGCCATGTGCGCGGACGTGTCCGGCGGCCCGAGACGCGTCCCGGGACCCTCCACCGCGCCCGCGCGACTCGGGGAGGCCGACACGGTCCCCGTGTCCTGAGGCGCGTGCTGCCCTGAGGACTTACCGACACCTGTCGCCTCAACCGGGCGCCCCGCTCCCGGCAGCCGACCCCTGGGACGTTCCAGTAGATGCGCGGCGATCTCACGGGCCTGCGCCCGAGGATCACTCCGGGTGTGCGCGGGCCCAAAGGAATCGGTGAGCTGCCGATCAGCCATGACCACAGCTTCCCGGGTCACCGAACCACGCTCGACGCCCTGCTGCTGCAACTCCCTGACGACGTCATCGAACAGAGCGTCCTCACGAGAACGCGCGCCACCCGGGGCCTGCCCAGCAGCCGGGTCCGTCGCGTTGCGACGTGCGTCGGTGTGACCCATGGCTCGGGTCCCCTCGACCGGGTTGGCCGAGTCCTGGTGCGACACCTCGGGTTTCCGTCCCACCGCGCCGTTGCGCCCAGCGGTTACCGAGACCGAGCCGGCGTCATGGGCCGCTGCGCCCGGGCCACCGCCGGCAAGGTGCGCATTCGCGTTGACGTCGGCATGCAGCAGAGCGGAGCTCCCCACGCCGGGCGCGTCAAGGTGCGCCGGGAGGGCCAGGGGCTCCTCGACCAGTCCAGCCCAGCCCGACTCCCCTTCCTGTACCCAGTGTGTCCCGTTCTCGTCAATCCGGTGCTTCGTGCCCCCCGGCGTCATGTATTCCCGCGCACCACCGGTGTGCGGCGCCGTCGCCGGGGGCGCGACAACCCTTTCCCCCGGGGCGCCGTGCGGCACTGCGCTGGTCGGCGGGAGGACGTCCTGAACTCCTGGATCGGTCCTGACGATCTTGCCCCCGGCCGCCGGGGTCAGGTCCGGACCCAAGGGTTTCACCGTCACGCTGCCGGAACCGTCTCCGGCGCTGCGCGGCGGCCCGTCGAGGTTCGCGTGAGGTACCGTCACCGGGGCGGTACCGTCCTTGACGAGGTTCCGCGGCGGCCCCTCGCCCCCGACGGTGGGCTGCCTTACGCGTGCCTGGTTCGGGAGGCCGTCCGTGCCCCGCACATCACCGGGCGCCGTCCTCCCCGGCACCGCCCCGCCGGGCGCCTCGTTCGGGACACCTTCCGTGCCCCGCACACCACCGGGCGCCGTCCTCCCCGGCACCGCCCCGCCGGGCGTCTGGTTCGGGAGCCCCTGCGTGTCCCGCACACCACCGGGAGCCGGCACGTCGACGCTCCCCTTGCCGATGCTGGTCACCGGTGCGCCGGCCGTCTCGTTGATCCTGCCTGCGTTCAGCGGCGGCACGGCATTGTGCTCGATCACCGAGTTGACGGGGAACGGCGCGAGATGTGTGACGTCCGGGATCTCGACGCGGCCGGCACCGCCCAGGTTCAGGCTGGCGAGATCGGGTGTATTGACCTTCGGGGGCGTGAACACATACCTGTCCACGACACCCGCGATGGCGTTGTCGAGGGACTTACCGTTCATGAGGTGCGTCTCGACACCGCCCATCCAGCCTCCGGCCCAGACGCTGAGGCCCATGTTGAGGCCCTCGCTCTTCCAGTCCACGACGAAGGGCACTTTGGCGACGGCCGACGCCGCCGCCCCTGAAGCCACGTCGGTGCCGAGCGTCAATGCCGCATTGACCGCCGCGTCCCAGGCGAAGGCGCCTATCCGCCCGACCACGTTGGCCGCACGGGCGGCCACGCCGATCAAGGACGCAATGGCCTCGACGATCCGGCCGACAGTGGCAGTGATAGCGCCCAGGATCCCGCCGATGCCGAACGCCGCGATTCCCAGGACCGTACCGAAGATGACGGCGAGGGCTTCCACCAGGTGCGCCCTGTTGATCTGGTCGATCGTCTTCTGCAGTTCGTCCGCGTAGGCGAGGATCGCCTGCCCGAGCTGGTCGGCCACCCAGGCCGCCTCGAAGATCGAGTTGTAGACGTTGAACGGTGCCGAGGCGCCCGCGCCTTCCGAGTCCCAGACGACCTGCACGTTACGGCCGGTTTTGCCGGTCCAGGCCGTCGACAGGGACGAGACGCTGCCGTTCATCGAATCGAGGTACTCGTAGATCCTGCGGGAGTACTCGACCCACTGGTTGCCGAGGTCGCGGATGGGGCCAACGTCGAACTCTGCTGCCATGGCGGGTAGTCCTCACAGGCAGGCGGCCCCGGTGGGGGCCGCCCGGTCAACGGTTTCCGGTGGTGTTGTCTGACGGGGTGCGGGGTGGAGCCGGGTGAACGGTCAGGCTTCGGCCGTGTCGTACACCGTCTGGACGAGCGAGGGTGCGTGGCGGCGGGAGACGAGGATGCCGCGACCCGGGGGCAGGCGCCGCGCCCGCTGGTCCCCGAGGACGGTTCCCTCGCGGGGGTCGCCGGACATGATCAGGCCGCCCGACCCGAGGTCGCGTATCCGGCCGGTGACCGGGTCCGAGAGGGAACGGCCCGCTCCGCCGTTCCGTCGGGCGATCACCACGTGGAAGCCGATCTCGGCGGCCTGTGTGAGGTAGTCGCCGACCGCGGCCAGCGGTCCGCGGCCGGTCGTCCCGCCCGTCGCCACCAGGTCGTAGTCGTCCACGACCAGGTAGAGCTCGGGCCCCTCCCACCAGCCGCGTTCCTTCAGTTCCCGCGGGGTGATACCCGGGGGAGGCATGCGCTCCTTGAGCTTCTCCACCACTTGTCCGATGTACGCGGTGGCGGTGTCGGCGTCCCCGGCGCTAGCCCCGACATAGTCGTCGGGCACGGCCCCCATCAGTCCGCGCCGGTAGTCGACCACGATGAAGCGCACGTCCCAGGCCGAACGGCGCTTGGTCATGGCCCGCATCCACGAGCGGAGGAAGGAGGTCTTGCCCGAGCCCGACTCGCCGTACACGAGGAAGTGCGGCCCGTCCGCCTCCAGGTCGAGAAGCGCCGGCTGCAGGTCGAAGTCACGGATCCCGATCGGCACGGCACCCGCGGGCAGCGCCTCGGTACCGCCGGGCATGGCCTCGGTGGCCTGCTCGAGCTCCTCGGGTGCGATGACTTCGGACAGAACGCGCAACTGCGGAGCGGGAGCGCCCTTCCAGGCCGCGACCAGCTCGTCGACCACGGACTCCTGGGCCTTGGCCAGGTTGTCGGTGGACGCTGTTCCGTCCAGCCGGGGCAGTGCCGCGTGGAAGACGTGGCCGGGCTGCACCAGGCCGCGGCCGGGCATGAACGCGCGCATGCTCTTGGCCAGCGGACGTGAGATCTCGGACTCGGTGGGATCGGCGAGACGAAGTTCCATGCGGCCGGTGATGGTGTCGCGCAGATTGGCCCGCAACTCGGCCCAGCGGTTGGCGGAGAGCACCAGGTGGACGCCCACGCCCAGGCCGCGCACCGCGACATCGGGGACGATCTCGTCGGCCTCCTCCACGGCCGCGCGAAGGCCCGCCCAGTTGTCGATGACGAGCACGACGTCGGCGGCGTTGACGCCGTCGGGCAGGGCCTTCTCGTCACGGAGCCTGCGGAAGTCCACCGCGGAGTCGATCCGCAGCTCCTGGAACAGTTTCTCCCGCTCGTTCAGCAACTGCCGGACCACGGACAGGGCACGCCGGGTGCGCGGCTCGTCGTGGCGGGTCGTGATGCCGGACACATGGGGTGCCCGCTCCAACCCCATAAGGCTGCCGCCACCGAAGTCGATCCCGAGGAACTGCAGTTCGTCGGGGGTGTGGGTGAGCATCGCGCTCATCATGAGGGTACGCAGCAGCGTGCTCTTGCCGGACTGGGGCCCGCCGACCACGATCATGTTTCCCTGCTGCCCGGACAGGTCCAGCGTCATGGCGCGCTGCTCCTGGCGGCTGGGCAGGTCCACCACACCGACGGGGAAGGAGAGCCCGCCGCCCTGCGGCGCCAGCGCGGAGTGGAAGCCGCGCTCGTCGTTGCCGGCCACCGGCCCGAGCATCGAGTCGAGTTCGACCGCTGGCGGCAGTGGCGGCAGCCACACCTGGTGCACAGGATTGCCGTGCGCCTTCACCTGTGCCACGGCCACCTGCATATCGGTGCGCTGCCCCGGACGCGGCCGGGAAAGCGTCACCGACGGCTCGGTCTCGTCGGTCTCCTCGGTGACGGCGTCCTCCGCGGTGCGCAGGCCGAACGGCACGGGTTCGGGGGCGGGGCCGGCGACCGGTCTGCGCTCGTGCTCCTCTTCGTACGCGCCGCTGACATGGGCGACGCGGAAGCGCTCGTACACGGACTCGTCGACCTTCAGGTACGCGGAGCCGGGGATCGAGGGCAGCCGGTAGGCGTCCGGCGTCCCGATCACCGCGCGGCTCTCCTGGGCACTGAAGGTGCGCAAGCAGATCCGGTACGACAGGTGGGACTCCAGGCCACGCAGGCGCCCCTCGTCCAGCCGCTGGGTGGCCAGCAGCAGATGCATACCGAGGCTTCGGCCGACCCGGCCTATCTGGACGAAGAGCTCGGTGAAGTCAGGACGCTGTGCGAGAAGTTCGCCGAACTCGTCGACGACGATCATCAGGTACGGCATCGGCTCCAGGGGCCTGCCGTCCACGTCGGTGCCGCCACTCGCCTGCAGGATCTGGTACTCGCGGACCGAGTCCACGTTTCCGGCCCTGCGCAGCATCTGCTGCCGGCGCTGCTGCTCGCCCTGCAGTGCCGTGCGGACCCGGTCCACCAGCGCCAGGTCGTCCGCCAGGTTGGTGATCAGGCCCGCGACGTGGGGCAGCTCCGTGACGCCGGCGAAGGTGGCGCCGCCCTTGAAGTCGATCAGTACAAAGCTCAGGTGCTCCGGCGCATGGGTCATGGTCAGACCCGTCACGAGGGTGCGCAGCAGCTCGCTCTTGCCGGAACCGGTCGCGCCGACCACCAGCCCGTGCGGGCCTATGCCCCCCAGGGCGGACTCCTTGAGGTCCAGCACCAGCGGGGCTCCGTCGCCGGTGAAACCGATGGGCAGCCGCAGCAGCGCCTCGTCGTCGGGCTCCCGCCACAGCGCGGTGGGGTCGAACCTGCCGAGGTCGGTGACGCCGAGCATCTCGGGCAGGGCGACGGCGCGGGCGAGGACCTGCTCCTGCTCACCGGACAGCTTCAGCGGCGAGAGCGCCCTTGCCGTCTGCTCGGCGAGTTCCGGCGGGCACACGTCGGCGACCGCGTCCTCGACCGCCTGGACCAGGGCGGGGTAGCGGGTCTCCAGGGTGAGGTTGCCCTCTGCGTCCACCCGGGCGCGGGCGTCGACCCGACTGGGTTCCTCGCTCTCCTTGGTGACCACACAGACCACGTGCAGGCCGCTTTCCCCACCGGCTTCGGCCAGCAGGTCCGCCACCAGCGGCAGGCGTGCCCACTCCGCCCCCGGCCGGAAGCCGTCCAGCACCACCACGAGGTGGCGGGAGGCCCTGTTCTCGCGTCGCAGACCGAGGGCTCCGGCGCGTTCCGCCCTTTCCTCGCGGACCCGCTCCACATGCGACTGGAGCAGGTCGGCGAGGCCGTCCATGCTCTCCGCCACCATGGGGATACGGTCGGCCCGACCCGGCTGGCGGGTGTGCGGCAGCCATTTGACCCAGGACCAGGAGTGATCCCGGCCCTCGGTGAGTGCGGCGATCTGGACGTCGTCGGGCGCGTGCAGCACGGCGAGCTGCATCAGCAGGGATCCGGTGAGCTCGGCCGTGACCTCCTGCGGGCCGAGCAGGGTGAGGACGCCGGTATTGGCCAGGTCGACCCATGCCGGCTGGAGGCTGACGGCTGCGAAGTCTCCCGCCAGCCTCTCGGCCCGGCGGTGGGACTCGGGGTCGTGCTCGGTGGTGGGGTCGCCGTGCTTGCTCAGGGTGATGCGCAGGGCGGGTGCCCCGTTCCCCAGGCCGAGACGGACCTTCATGAAGTCCGGGTCGGTCGGGCGGCGTTCCCAGATCCGGCGCGGACCGGCGGTGGCGATCGCCCACAGCCGCCGGGGGCTGGGGTGGACGAAGGCGCTGACGGCGCGCTGCGTTGCCGCCGACTCGCGGGCCTGACGGCGGATGTCGGCGAGGTACTCGACGTACCGGTCGCGCTGACGGTACTGGGTGCGCCGGTTCGCGTTCCTGGACTGGGACCGGACCAGCACCATGACGCCGATGGACACGACGACGAAGCTGATGCCGAGGATGGTCATCCACGGTCTGCCGAAGGTGACCATGTACGCAGCCATGCTGACGCTGCTGAGCAGCGGCAGCAGCATGTACAACCAGGTCTGGGCCTGGTTCTGCTGGGCTTTCTGCGGCGGGGCCGCCAGTGAGATCTGCTGCTCCGGGACCGACGGGGGGAATGTCCTCGCCGGGCGGTGGAAATCCGTCCTGGTCATTTAGGCGTTCGACCTGTTCGGGTAGTCGGTGGTGATGGGGTAGTCGGGGCCGGTGTGGTCCCTTGGGAAGTTGGCGTCGTTGCTGCCGTCCATCCCGTCTCCGCCGCCACCGCCACCGCTCGCCATGCCGAGCTGGAAGTCGTTGAACGCCTGCCACAACGTATGTTCCACGTGGCTGAATCCGACGGCCGTTCCCATGACTCCCCCGGCGAGGGCGGGCAGCGCGCCCGGGGCGCCGTCCTTCTCCCCGAACATGTTCGTCATCACATTGGTCCAGCGGTTGGCGAAGTCCTGCGCCTCGTCGGCGCTCGGGGACACCCAGCCGAGCTTCAGACTGGCGACGGTGTTGTTGATCCGGCTGATCGAGTCGGCCATCTCCTTGGCAAGCGAAACCAGCGATCTGCCCTCTTCGCCGAGCGGCGCGGGATCGATCTTTATGGTACTGGCGTCGTAGTCAGCGCTGTCGGCCATGTCAGCCTCCCAAGTTATTGGTGTTGGCGCGCTCAGCGGCCACGTAGTTGTCGTATGCCGTCTGCAGACGCCCGACCATCTCGTTCAGCAGATCCTCCAGTGCACGGGAGGACGTCGTAAACCACGAGGCGGTGGTCTCGAACGTCGACGCCGCCGGGCTCTGCCAAAAGCTCTGTGCGGCGTCGAAATGACTCTGGATGCGGCCGATCAGACCGGAGACGGTCCCGCTTTCCGATCTGACGATTCCGATCGCAGCGTGCAAGTCCTGCAGTGCGACCTGGAACTCGCCCAATGACATCCGCCCCGGGCTTCCACCCCCTGCACTTTCGCGACCGCCGGCTCCACCGGACCCGGTTGTCGCATCCGCCGGGGGCGCATGGTCCGCGTCACGGCGCACCGACGGGGCATTCGCCAATCGCTCCAGTCCCTCTCGGAGCTCACCCGGCGACGTTTCCGGCATGGCCACGTTCCTTTCATGCCCGCGCCGCGGGCCAGAGATTTCCGCAGGTTTACCAGAGCCCGGAACGGGGCTGTCGGAACCGGACCCCGGTATGTCAAACTGGTATTAGTCGGCGACTGCCGGCTTGAATTTTCCACCGGCCTCGCTGCCGGGTTCCCGCACCGGAGAAGAGAATGCCCACCCCCGCCCCGAACAAGAGCCCTCTCCATTTGTCGGACGACGACGCGGACGACGACGGCATCGTCGACGATCCGGACGCCGGCAAAGACCTCACGTCTCAGGTCCCCCTCGTTCAGGTGGGCTGGAACCAGGACAACCTGCCCAGCTTCAACACCGACCACGGCGGCAACTCCAGCGGCGACGCGCCGACTGACGTGCTGCACGGCAGCGAGCCGATCCTGTTCGATGGGGGTGCCGTGCGAGCCGCCGAGAAGAACCTGCTCTCCCAGGCGGCCGGCGGCGTCGAGCAGTACGAGCAGCTGCGCACCAAGGTGCAAGCCGCGGTGCACAGCAACTTCTGGGGTCCGCCCCAGCCGGACCAGCCGATCGCCGCCTACCAGAACGGCGGCTCGGCTCCGAACCCCGGAGGAGGAGGCACGGGCCAGTCCATCGACGACCAGAACAAGGCCGACCAGCGCGTTCTCGCCGACATCGGCGAGGAGTTCGCCCAGCACATCAACCCGACGATGCAGAAGGCTCTGATGATGCAGGCCAGCGCGTTCCAGCTGCTCGGCAGTTACATCGCCATGATCAACGCCTCGGGTCAGGCCTACGCCCACACCGACCGGGCCGCCCGATTCCCCGAACCTCCGGGGTCCGTCACCAGCTGAGACAGCGCTCCGCCAGGTGTGCCTCCGGTGAGTGGCCATCAGGCCACCACCGGGGGCACATCGGACGGCATCAGCACCGTCAGGTCGTCGTCGCTGGGGGAACCAGGCAGGTCCGACACCCGCATGGCGTGCCGCTCCGTCATCTGCTGGAAGGCCTGACGGGCGGTGCGTCCGTTGCCGAAGCGCTCGGTGCGTGCGATCGAGTCGAAGTGCTCCAGCAGCACCGCCGCCGTCTCCTCGGGAATCCGGTACTCGTGCTGGGACGCCTGGTACTCCACGATCCGCACCAGATCCGATGACGTGTAGTCGTCGAAGCTCAGGGTGCGGGTGAACCGGGAGGCGAGGCCCGGGTTCGAGTCGATCAGACGCTCCATGTCCTCCGGATATCCGGCCGCGATGACCACCACGTCGTCGCGGTGGTCCTCCATCAGCTTCACCAGGGTGGAGACGGCCTCGAGCCCGAAGTCGTTGCTCTGCCCCACCGGCACCAGCGAGTAAGCCTCGTCGATGAACAACACGCCGCCCAACGCCTGTCGGAAGACCGCGGTGGTTCTCGGGGCGGTGTGGCCCACGTACTCGCCCACCAGGGCGCTGCGGTCGGCCTCGACCAGATGCCCGCTGGCCAGCAGCCCCAGAGCGGCGAGGAGCTGGCCGTACAGGCGGGCCACCGTCGTCTTGCCGGTACCGGGGTTGCCGGCGAATATGAGGTGCCGGCTCAGCGGGGGCGGCTGCAGACCCGCCTCCTGACGCCGCTTGACCATCTGCATCAGCTTGGCCATGGCGGCCACTTCGCGCTTGACGCTCTCCAGGCCGACCAAACGGTCCAGCTCTGCGAGGAGTTCGGGCAGCCGGTCCTCGCCGACGGACTCCTGGAGGCTGACCCCGGCCTTCCTCGCCGCGGCGGCGCGCGCTCCGGGTGCGCCGGTCACGACGGCCGTCTGCCCCTCGTCCTCCGTCGGCATGGAGGCGACCTTGACGTTGCTGCTGCGGCACTGCTCGAAGCGGGCGGCCGCGTCATCCGCCTGGGACAGGTCCTCGTCCGTGTCGTGCACCAGGCAGCGGCGCAGCACGGTGGATGCCTTGGCGCCCACGTACACGGCGGGAAAGCCGGTGGCGGATACCGCGCAGTCCTCCAGCAGGCCTTCGGCGCCGTCGCCCGCGTACACCCCGTTCTTCTGAGTGCCGGCTATGGTCACCGACCGCACCCGCGGGCGGGCCCCGGTCCAGATCACCAGTCCGCTGCCCTTGGTGTCGGAGATCGCCAGATCCTCGATCACGGCCTCGGTCCCGTCGTCGAGGAAGACCCCCGCGGAGCCTGAGCCGTCGACCCGGCCGCCGCGCACCACCGCACCGGTGGCGGCGGCGATCTCGATGCCCGTCTTGGCGGACCGGGACACCTCGCAGTCCTCCAGCAGGGGGCGGTGCCTGGTCTCCAGCCTGACGCCGGTCTCCGCCTCGTTGATCACACAGCGGCGCAGCACCGCGTCGGCGTCCTTGATGTCCACGCCCGTCATCCGCGCCCGCTCGACATGGACGTCCTCGGCGAGGACGTCCGCCCCGCCCTCGGCCCGCAGGGCGTGCTGCGCGCTGTCCCGTAGCGTGCAGGAGCGCAGTTCCACGCGGGCGTTGCCGCCGACGTAGAGGGAGGTGTACGCGGTGGTGGAGATCTCGCAGTCCGTGAGGCCCACGGTGCAACTGTCCGAGGCGTGCACACCGTTGGCGCCGGTACGGGCGACGGTGCTGCCCCGGACGAACAGCTGAGCGCTTTCCACGGCGCCGAGCGCGGTCCCGGGCAGGTCCACCACCCGGGTCCGGTCGAGTTCGACCCTGCTGGTTCCCGCGGCGATCACCCCGGCTCCGCCCGTCTCCCGGATGTGGCAGTCCTGGAGCCAGAACTCGGCGGTGCCGGACACGACCACGCCGTCCCCGGCGGTACCGAAGACCTCGCACTTCTCCAGCCGGATCCGCATCTCCTCGCGGCCGGCGGCTGCCGCCTGGTCGGTTCCGGCCCCCGGAGTGGGTGCGGTCACGCCCGGTGCGTCGGTCACCCTTACCCCCTGAGCCTTGCTGTCGTGCAGGCGGCAGCCGCGCAGCAGCGGACGTGCCGGGGTCTGCACCACCACCGCGGCGTCACCGGTGTGCCGCACCGTGCAGTCGTCGAAGACGCCCTGGGACTCCCCGGTCAGCACCAGACCGCATCCGCTGACCCGCTCCACGACGGTGCGGCGCACCTCCACGGTGGCGGCATCGCTGAGGGTCAGGCCATGACCGGAGATCGACCGGATCGTGCAGTCCTCGGCGAGGACACTTGCCGTGCCGGTGGCGTGGAGGCCGGCGCCGAGGGCCTCCACGACGGTGCACGAGCGCAGTTCCGCGGCGGCGTCCCGGATGACCTCGATGCGGCCCCGGGACACCTCGCAGTTCTCCAGCACCGCCCGACCAGCGCTGACCAGCACCGCCGGACCGCTCTCGGGGACGCCCTCGATCGTCAGATCCCGGAGCGTGGGCGCGCCGCCGTTCACACTCACGGCGGGACCGTGTGTGGCTGCGATGCTGACGGTACCCTGACCCTTCTCCGCGACGATCGTGAGATCGCGGTCCAGGACCAGTGACTCTCTGTAGACACCGGGCTGGACGTGGATCACCGCGCCGTCCTCGGCCGCCCTGACAGCGGCCGTGACGGTGCGGTAGACGCCCCACCCACGCTCCGCCACGCGCAGGACGTTCCGCTTCACTGCCACGCTCCGCTCCCCTGTACCGTCACGGTGTCTGACCGGGGTTCAGCAGCGAGACGTACACGCCGAAGACGCCCACTGCCAGCGGCACAGACGCCAGCAGGAAGAGCCCGCCGAGCGGGTCGATCCACGCCGCACGCTCGTCGGAGCGGTCGGCGCGCAAGGCCCGGCTCAGGCCGATCAGCAGCGCGACCGCGGCCACGGCGACCAGGGCGAAGGGACCGGTCGCGACCGGTGCCCCGAAGGCTCCCGGGGCGTGTATCAAGGTGGCCACCAGGCCGGTCGTTCCCGCGGTCACCACCGGCACCACCGCCACCGCAATGGTCAGCCGGCCCGCTCGCAGGACCATGGCCAGGCCGAGGCAGCCGGCCAGGGCGACGGCGAACGGCTGGTCCGAGGTGCCCAGGATCACCAGGCACGCGGCGGACACCAACGACGCCAGCGAGTTCAGCCCGACGAGCAGCCGCTGGCCGCGGCGTACCAGGTGCAGCACATCGGCCTCGTCGCCGTATGCCTCCGGTCGGCCGATGTGCGCATCGGCCAGCACCGAGGTGTGCCCGGCGACCTTGGGTGCGACGGCGAGGACCACCATCATGGCGACACCGACCACCGCGGACGCCTCCAGCAGCGAGGCGCCGAGGAGGCGCAGGCACACCGTGAGCAGCAGGGCCAAGGCGCTGATCGCCACGACCATCAGCGTCGTCGCGTGACGGATCGCCAAGACCGCGGCCAGCGATCCGATCAGGGCGCCTCCGCTCAGCGCCAGGAGCACAGAGGTCGTGCCGGCGGCCGCCGGCTGCAGCGAGGCCGCGGCCACGGCGACCAGCGGCACCGCGGAGTACGCCATGACCAGCCGCAGTCCCAGCGGCAGCGACCAGCCCTGCCGGGTGGAGTGCCAAGCCAGCAGGGCCAGCACGGAGGCACCGGCGATCGCCCCGGCCCCGGTGGCCGGCAGCGCCCGGCCGGTCCAGGTCAGCGTCGCGAAAGCCGCGACGAGGCACAGGACACCGAGGACCAGGGTGGTGAAGGCCCGCGACCGCCAGCCCCACGCGGTGGCCGCACCGTCGAGCTGCTCGACCGTCTCCTCCAGGTCCGTGACCACGGGCTCGTCGAACTCTCCCGCGGCCATGTCCTTCAGGTACAGGGTCGCGCCGTCGACCACACCGCACTCCCGCAGGGAGGTCTCCGGCGGGAACGGCGGGGTGCCGGGCATGGCGAGCGACCACACCGGCGGAAAGGTGTCGTCGAACTCCACCTGCCCCACAAGGTCGAGCAGGGCCGGGGTGTACTCGGCGATGGCCGCGTCCGCGGGCACTGCGAGGTCCACCCGCCGCCGGGTTCCCACCACGGTCACGTGGCAGCGTTCGTTCTCCACTGGTGCTTCCTTGTCACACGTAGGGCCATATCGGGCGTGCGGCCGCGCGGTCCGCTGTAGCCCGGGTCAGGCCATAAACGTCTTGAGGTTGGCTTCCTCGGTGCCGTGGTAGTTGTCCCAGTTCACCTTCATCGCGGCGGCGATCTCGCCGAGCACCCCGCCCTCCGCCTCGGAGCCGAAGAGACCTGTGGCTGCCTGGTCCCACTCGTACATACGGGCCTGATATTCGGTCGCGGACTGTGCCTGCCATGCGTCGATCAGCGTCTGCAGGTTCTGCTTGAGCCGGCTCAGCTCGCCCATGATCTCTGCCGCCCGTGAGTTGAGGTAGGCGCCGCTCCCCTCCAGGTCCCTGCCGACACGGATAACTGCACCTTCGATATTGGTCATGCCAATTCCTTCGACGAGATGAGTAGGCAAGATGTGTGGGGGTGACGACGTCCGAACCGCTGCGGCGGCAGGCGGCAACTGGGTTAGGCCAGCCGCGCCGGTGGGAGCTGGATGTTGGTCAGGTTCGACACGTTCGACTGCTCGGAGTCTTCGGCGTTGGCGGCGGCGGTGGTCAGGCCGCCCGCGATGCCGAGGAGCGCGTCCCTCAGTTGCATCGCGTGGTAGTCCCATTCCAGCATGAGTTGCTGGAACGTGGTCGCGGCGATACCGCCCCAGGAGGCTTCGAGGCCGACGACGTAGTTCTTCAGATCTCGGAGATCCTGCTGGACCAGCGCTTCGGTATCACGGATGTTTTGCGCCTTGGCACGGAGCTCCGACGGCTCCATGTTGTAAAGAACGCCGTCCGAGCCCTGGAAACTGGTGCCCGCACCGACATCTTGGGCCATGTTGTCCGCCTTCCTGAACTGTTCCGCCGCAGGCCGATACCCGGCGTATCGGTCCAGCATGAAGGGCTCAGGGCAGCCCGACCGGACACAGAACCGACGCGGAGCAATGCCAGGACCTGCGGATCGCCCGACGGGCGCCTGTTGGATTGAACCAGGCGCAAGCGCCTCCCCTCTGGCTCGCCGGGGATCATGGCACGGAGGTTCATGGCGTTGGCGCGGGTTTTCTGGAGGAGGGTGCCGCCCGGGACCACGCCTGGTGACCAATCGTGTGGCGTTCGGGTGGGATGGCCGAGCCGGCCGAGCGTTGACGTGCATACGCCCGTACCCGCACCCGGCTGCCGCGGAGACGGGTGCGGGCGCGGCCGGGCCGACCGCCGCGGGCAGCGGTCAGGCATGTGCGTACATTGCACTGGTTGGGTGCGGTTTCGTCCGGTCGCACCCACACGCGTCCCGGCCGCATCGCCGACGGGACCGCCACAAGACCTCCGCCCACCGCCACAGCCCTCAGAAACCCGTGGACACTGATACCAAACGGCATATATCGAACGGGACACTGGAACGAGGGCGCCAACTCCATGAACCTGCGGGCCACGGGAGGGAAAGACGCATGGACACCGGCGTAGCCTGACGCGCGCCGATCCTCTTCGAACGGCGGTCGCACGGTGCGTACGGATTCGAGCGGTCCCGGCACCGCGCCGAGGCGGACGAGTCGGCGGTAAGCAGATGCGAGGAATCCCCTTACAGCGCGCGGCTACGGCGAGGAACTCCGGTGTCAGCTCGGACCGGACGTCACCGTGAGTCCGTCTGCGGGCGACGAGCCGTCACAGAATCTGGTCCAGGGAGCAAACAGCACGTGGCAGCACACAGAAGACGAGCCCTCTTCGGGATCGCCGGAGGCGCCATAGGCGGTGCGTCGCTCTGCGACCGGGCGGGGCTGCCGGTCGGCGAGGGAAATGATGCCTGGCCACGGGGGATGCGCGGGCACGGTTCAGCGGTGGCGCGCCTCGACCTCAGGGGCGCCTCGTCGCCCCGGGTCATCGAGCTGACGCCGATCGGGGACGCGCACAGCTCGCCTCCACCCACTACGCGGCCGCGGCACGGGCGCCTCTTGTGCCACGAGCGGATCATGCCGGTGACCGCACTCAAGGTGGCGGCGGACCCGAAGGCGAGGGCTTGATGCGTCCCCTCGTCGCCATGCCACCGCGGGCGCTCACCCGGCGAGACACGAAGTCGAGGACGGCGCCCTGGGAGGCCGCCGCCGGCATGACGTTCAGGAACCACGCGGGGACGGGCACGTCCGCGACGAACCGCGCGGCTGCGGGCTGACAAGCGGGATCGGGGTCGGCCCTCCATCCTGCTCGGCAGGCCGCCCCCAGGTCACCGCCGCCGCGCTGCCCCGCCCAACCCGACGATGTGCTGCGTTGCGCTCCACGCCGTCAGGCCGTCGCATCGGCGCCCTGTCGGCGGTTACCTCATGCGCATCCCCCGACGTGGGATCGCGCAGTCCGACTTCCCCTGCACACCCATACTTCTAGGACACGGGAGACGAAGTGCCGCCCCAGCCCAAGCCACAGGACTCACACCCGGACGGAGCGTCCTCGCGCTTCGTCACCGCGTTCACCCGGCGCACGACACAGCTTCGCGAGGGCGGGAATCCGGGATCACGGCCGTGGACGTGGATCATCGGCGGCGCCGGTCTCACCGTGTGTGTGCTCCTGATCGTGTTCGCGGTGGCGAAAATGTCGTCCGGCTCCGGCACCGAGGACAGCGCGAAGGCCGGGCAGACCGCCCCCGTGTCGTCCTCCCCCTCGGGCGGTTCACACGGCGCGGCCGACCCTGCCCACTCGGGCCGGCCGGGCCATCCGGGCGAGCCGGGAAAGCGCACTCCGGGGAAGCCCCCTGTACCGGGCATGTCGGGGAAGCCCGTCGACTCCGGGCAGCCGAACAACGGCCTTGCCTCGAACCGTGACGGCGGTGGGTCGAACTCGCCCGACGGCGGCGTGATCAACCCGTCTGGCTCCAACACCCCCGACGGCTCCACAGCGCATCGCTCAGCATCCGGCACCACCAGCGGATCGGGTTCCACCGGCGGATCGGGTTCCACCGGCGGATCCGGCTCCACCGGCGGATCCGGTGGCACGACGACTCAGCAGAACACGTCGCAGCAGCACACGATCACCTCGTACGGGGGTGTTCTGGTCTACAGCCATGACAGCGGCCGCTGCATCACCGCCAGCGGATCCCAATACACCAAGGCCCAGGACGGCACGCGGCTGGAGATCCGGGACTGCGTCGGCGGTTCGTGGCAGCAGATCGACTTCCGCTCCGACGGCACCGCCCGGATGTTCGGACTCTGTATGGACGTCGCCGGTGCCTCGCAGGCCGACGGCACCCCGATCCAGCTCGCCAACTGCAACGGCGGCTGGGCGCAGAGGTTCAAGCTCAACAGCGCCCACGACCTGGTGAACACCCAGGTCGGTATGTGCGTGGACGTCACCGACATGCGCACCGCCAACGGGACCAAGCTCCAGTTGTGGAGCTGCGAGGGCACGGACAACCAGAAGTGGAGCAAGGGATGAAGCGGCCTGACGGCCGGTGACCCGGGGCCCGGCGCTGTCCGTCGCGAACTGCCGCTTCGCGTCGAACCCGTCGAACCCGTCCTTCGGGCGGGGTCGGCGGGTTCGCGGACCGCACCGGGCTTCTGGCCGTTCGGTCCACCGCACCGCTCGCCAGAGCCTCAGGCCCTCCTCCTGTTCGCCCGCACGTGAACGCGAACGACCATGGCGCCGCGCGCCGCACAACCTCCCGCGCCTCCTCGACCCGGCAGGCGCAGCCCCCACGCGAAAGGAACCGCAATATGGAATCCGCCGGCGGACTCGACATACAGAGGCTCCTGAACACCGCTACGCGGATGAAGCAGGACCTGCTCCGGGCCCAGGAGGAACTCCGCACGGCGACCGTCCAGGGATCAGCGGGCGGCGGCGCGGTGCGGGCGACGGTCAACGGCAAGGGCGAGCTGCAGAAACTGGTGATCTCGCCGGCCATTGCCGACCCGGACAATGCGCATGCTCTGGCCGCGATGGTCGTCTCCGCCGTGCGGGATGCCCAGCACGCCCTCGCGGCCCGCAGCGAAGAGCGACTTCTTCCCGTGCTCGACGCGCTGGACAGGGATGTGCAGGACCTCTCCGGCTGAAAGCGCGGCAGCCCGCGGGGTGTGGCCGGTGACGTGACGGCGACGCGGCCCGCTGCCGCGCGTACCGCTGCGGCACCGGTCGGCTCGCAGCCCGACCGGACGGCGGAGCTGCGGTTTCCGCATGGCCGCCGGCCATTCCGGTCGAGGTGATGCGCCGCGATGGCCGTTGCCCGCTCCGGGGCCGTTGCCGATCTCATGGCCATGACACGTGGCGACTGTATGCTATCTGCTGCATACACCTGCCCGCCCGAAGGCCGGAGGAGACATGGACGACCTGGACCCCGAGGTAGTGCTGGGCATGGCGGCCCAGGCGCCCGACGGCGTGGTCATCATCGACCGCGAAGGACTCATCCGTTACTGGAACCACGGTGCGGAGCGGATCTTCGGATACTCGTCGGTCGAAGTGGACGGCCGCAGCCTGGACCTGATCATTCCCGAACGGCACCAGCAGCGTCACTGGGACGGTTTCGAGAAGTCCATGGCCACCGGGACCACCAAGTACGGGGACGACGACCTCCTGACCGTGCCCGCGGTGGGCGCCGACGGCCGGAAACTGTCGATCGAGTTCAGCGTGGTGCTGCTGAACGACGCGGAGGGGCGACCAGGTTACGTCGGCGCTGTCATCCGGGACGTCACCGAGCGGCGCGCCAAGGAGAAGGAGCTGTACCGCCAGGTGGCGGCCGCCAAGACGGATCGAGTGGCGACGACCTGACGGGGCGTCACCCATCGATGGGGCGGCGTCCCTGATGCGGCGCAGAAGGTCTCCGCTCCTCAGTTCCTGCGGGGTCGCGGCGGCACGTGCGGCCTGGCCGGTCTTCTGGACGTCGAGGCTGATGACGTCGTAGACGGTTTTCCGGGGTTCACGACGGCCGGACTGCTGGGGTCGCCGGTGGACGCGGAGGAGGGGCCTCTGGCTGGAGACGACCCCCGGCCATGGGCCGGGTCTGCCGTGGCGGCCGGTGCGGGCGAGTGCGGCGAGAGGGCGGTGGCTTGACGGACGCGGGTGGCGCCGGTCGGCGAAACGGCGGCCGGTGTCCTCACCTTGGAGGGTGGGGGCGCCGGCCGCCGGTCGGTTGATGCGGTGTTACTTCAGGCCGAAGGCCCGGGTGACGGTCTGGGTGATGCCGCCGCCGTTGTGCTGCTTGGCGGTGACGCGGAGGGAGACGTCACCCGCGCGGGCGGGCGCGTGGAGCTGTGTCCGCCAGGTTCCCTTGGTCTGCTTGAGGTCCTGGGGCTGCCAGGTGGCGCCGTCGTCGTAGGAGACCTCGAGCTTGACCGAGGAGACCGCGTCCTTGGCGGCGTCACTGCCGAGGACGACGGGCTTGACGATGACGTCCGAGGTGCGCTTGGCCCGCCCGTCGAGGTCGACGGCCGTGTCGTAGTCGAGCTGGACCAGGGGGATGGCCTCGTTGTCGGCTGTGCCGGACCAGAAGCTCCACTCGGTGTGCGTGGTCGTCGAGTAGGGGGTGTGGTCGGTGTTCCCCTGCGTGTCGACCACGAGCCGGTAGGGAAGCCTCTCCGGGACGAGGTCACCCACCCCGAAGTCGGCAGTCGGGATGCCGCCCCACAGCTTCCTGTCGCCCTGGTAAAGGGCGATGTCTCGTGTCGCCTGGTAGTCAGTGCCGCTGTGGGCGGAACCTCCGTCGCCGAAGCCCGAGACCGTTCCGGCGATGGCGTTTCCGTATCGGTGGGGAAGCTCGGCATCGACCATACGCGGCCGGATGAGGGGGCCCTGCCAGTGCTCGCTCTGCACGCTGTTCGGCCGGTAGCCGACGATGTCGGTCCAGGTCGACAAGCCGTCCTGGTCGCCCACGTATTGCTGCCATTTCACGCCGTCGCCGGCGGACACCCAGTCGGTGCGCGTCCCCGGTGCGACCGGCTCCTTCGGGAACGGCGGCACGCGGCTCATCCCGGGGCCGGTGAGGTAGGGGTAGGCGGCAGGCCAGTACTCGTACGCTGGACTGTCCTCGCGGCTCTCCCGGATCTGCTGGCCGGTGCCCGTAGGGGCGAAGACGTTGTCGATGCGGGCGAGGCTGCCGGGGTCGGTGGCGGCGGAGGGGTCGTCCGGGATGCCTCCCTGGTGGTAGTCGGCCAAGTCGTACAGGTACTGCGGCGAGGGGTGGGCCTCGACCTTGAGCTTGGTCTTGCCCGGGGACGCGATCTTCTTGATCAGGGCTTCGCCCTCGTCGACGGTGAGCGAGGCGACGGGGAGGAGCCCGGTGGTGCGGTTGTCCGGTTCGCCGTACCACTCGCTCCGGCGGCCGTCGGCGTTGTTGACGACGAGGAGCATCGCCGCTCCGGCGGCGCGGGCGGCGGCGACCCGGTCGGCCGGGGTCACCCAGGCGTCGGCGCGGACGACCACGGCCTTGCCGCGGGCGGACAGGCCCGCGTAGTCGGCGGACTTGCCGGTGCCGGCGAAGACGGCCTCGACGTTGGAGGTGCCGTCTGCGAACGGAGCGGAGCCCGGCTGCACGAGGACGGTCTGGTCGAGGCTGTGCCCGGTGTAGCTGATCTTGAGCGGGGTCTGCTTGGCGCGGATGCGGGTGGTGAAGACGAAGCTGCCCTTCTTCACCTTGTTCTTGGTCGGGAGCGCCCACATGCTGTCGTACTCGGGCGAGACCATGATGACGTCGTGCAGCGCCTGAGCGTCGCTCGGGGTGGGTTGCGACGAGGTGAAGGAGCGGTAGAGGTCGATCCGGCTGGTGGTCACGACCGAAGGCTTGGGCGTGTCCACCTTGACCTCGCGGATGCCCGACGCGTCCAGGACCACGTCGTGGTCGGCCGTGAGGTCGACCTCGGGCGCGGTCAGGACGGCGTAGCCCAGGGAGTGCGGGCCGTTGCGGCCTTCGACGTCCATGGTGGACACGAGGGTGTAGGAGCCGGGCGCCCAGCGGCTGGTGAGCTGACCGTCTGGGACATACATCGAGGTGGTCTGCCCGTCGGCGCCGGTGATCTCGACCTCGCCGCTCACCGGCTTGCCGGCCTTGTCCTTCAGGTGGACCGTCAGGTCGTACTTCTCGGACTCGACCGACATGCCGACGGCCGTGTGCACGGCGACCGAAGAGGAGCGCGCGGTGACCTGGCCGGCGTACTGGCCGGGCGCGAGGCCCTTCGGGTTCGCGACGACCTCGACCGTCGCGGTGCCGCGGGCCGGGACCGTGACGCGGTCGGCGGCCAGGGTGAACACCCCCGCGGACGCGGCACCGGGGTCGACCGCGAGCCGCAACGTGACGGCCTTGTCCGTGGTGTTGGTGTAGGTGATCTTCCGCTTGACCGGCTCGCGCTTCTGGTCCTCGCTCCAGCGCACCAGCCCCGCGTCCACCGACCCGGTCGCGATGACCTGGTCCTTCACATAGGCGGCGGCCACGTCCAGACGGCCGGAACCCGCCTCATAGGGCGTATAGGCCGGCGTCAGCGCGCTGGTGCTCATCAGCGCGTCCTTGATCTGCCGCGCCGTCCACTCCGGGTGCTTCTGCGCCAGCAGCACCGCCGCACCGGCGACGTGCGGCGCCGCCATCGACGTACCGCTCTCCGTACGGTAGAAGCCTTCGGCGCCCTTCACCTGTTGCGAGCTGGCCGCCAGGATGTCGACACCCGGCGCCGTCACGTCAGGCTTCATCGCGTCGTCGCCCAACCGCGGGCCGACGGCGGAGTTCCAGGCAAGGACGTCGGAGGAGTCCACCGAACCGACCGTGAGCGCGGCGTCCGCGGTACCCGGGGCAGTCACGGAGTAGGGGTTCTGGCCTGTGTTGCCCGCGGCGATGACGAACAGCGCGCCCGTCTCGGCGGTCAGCGTGTTCACCGCCTGGCTGACCGGATCGTCCTGGGTGTGCCGAAACGGCGAGCCCAGGCTCATGTTGATCACCTTGGCGTGCTCGGTCCGCGCCGCCCACTCCATGCCCGCGATGATGTCCGAGTCGAACCCGGCGCTGTCGTTGTTCAGGACCTTGCCCACGATCAGGTCCGCGCCGGGGGCGACACCCTGCTCCTTCCCGCCGGAGGCCGCGCCGGTCCCGGCGACGGTGGAGGCGGTGTGGGTGCCATGGCCGTTGCGGTCGACGACCTCCTGGCCCTCGACAAAACTGCGCGACGCCACCACGCGACCGGCCAGGTCGGGGTGGGTGAAGTCCACTCCGGTGTCCAGTACGGCGACCCGGACGCCCGCGCCCGTGCCACCCGCCTTCCACGCCTCAGGCGTGCCGATCTGCGCGTTGCTCTCCGCCATGGTCCCCTGCGCCTTGGCGTCGAGCCACACCTCCTCGACACCCGCGGCGAACGCGGGGAGACTCTCATCAGCCGTCTGCTTGGCCGACCGCACGGCGTCCTGCCCGGCGGTGTCGGTGAGCGCCGACCAGAAGGTCGCGGCCATCGATCGCTGCGCCTTGACGGCGGCCCCGTTGATGGACGGCAGGTCCAAGGTGGCCTTCGCCCCGGGCAACGCCTTGCCGGACGGCAGCGCGCCCCCGGCGGCACCACTCTTGCGAGCGGTCGTACCGCTCCTGCCGGCGACCGCGTCATCGGACTGGGTGACGATCAGCGGCAGCGTACCGGTGTGGGCGTCATCATAGCCTTGGGCAACCAATTGGGTGACGTTGAACAGCTGCCTGTCCAGCCGGCCGGTCGCGATGTAGGGCATCGCCTCATCGGGATACACATACGTGTCGCCCTTCTCGACGGCCACCCGCACGGAACCCCTGGCACCCGGCGCACGCTCGATGTCGTCGATCGACACCGCTCCGCCGGGCCCCTGAGACATCTTCACCTTGTCGCCGGTGACCAGCGTCACCGAGACCGGCACGGGCTTCGCGCTCCCCTGCCCGGCAGGAGCGGCATCCGAGAACGGGGAAGGTGTGGCGCTGTACGCCGCCGAAGAAGCCATCAGGCCGGCGACGAGGGCTCCGGCAAGGGGCGCTGTAAATCTTCGGGCAAATGGAACTTTCAAAGGACCCTCCATGGTCAGCGATCGAACGAATTTGAACATCAAGCGCCATGCTCTGTAAAGCTATTGAATATCCAGTCTGCGCACGCTATTTTATGTGTTTCTTTGCGCGCATCTGATCAACCGTCACCTCTGCATCGCCTGCGAGGCTTTGAAGGGCGTCGATGGGGGTCATGGATCGCCGCACACGGAGGCGGGTATTCCGGCAAGCCACCACATCGCGGTAACTGTTCCGATATCTCCGGCCCAGATCACATGGACGAAACGTCGCCGTCTCACCGGCTTCATACAATCCCTTTGCCATGAAGTGCTGATGACAACGCACGCACCGGCAGCGTGTCGAGAGATGCCCCGGCGCGGGGGCCTCCGCGAGACGACAAGCCGGCCTCGGGGAATTCCTTCCGTCTGGGCCGCCCCCCATGCCGACGACGCCGTGCTTCCGCGCGGGTACTGCCCGACGACAGAGCCGGGCATCGGTCGGGGTCTCCGTCGTACCGAAACGGGGCGGAGACGCGGACGGAGACGGAGACACGGACGGAGACGGAGACACGGACGGAAGCGGACACACGGGTGCCCCGCGCGTGACGCTCGCGCGGGGCACCCGTGGGGCTGTGCGGGCCGAGGCCGGGTCAGACGATGATCTGCTTCTCCCGCAGAGCCGAGATCTCGTTCGCGTCGTACCCCAGGTCCGCCAGGACCTCGCTGCCGTGCTCGCCGAGCAGCGGGGCGCCCTTGATCTCCGGCTTGAAGTTGGAGAACTTGATCGGGCTGCCGACGGTCAGGTAGGTGCCGCGGCCCTTCTGCTCGACCTCGACGATGGTGCCGCTCCTGCGCATGTCGGGGTCCTCGGCGAGCTCCTTCATGCTGAGGACGGGCGCGCAGGGCACCTCCCACTTGCGCAGGATGTCGACCGCCTCGTACTTGGTCTTGTCGGCCAGCCACTTCTCGATCTCGCCGAAGATCTCGAAGATGTGCGACTGGCGCGCCTTGGCGGTGGTGTACTCCGGGTCGTCGACCCACTCAGGGTGGCCGATGGCCTCGGCCGTGCGCTTCCAGTTCTGCTCCTGGATCGTGAAGTAGATGTAGGCGTTGGGGTCGGTCTCCCAGCCCTTGCACTTCAGGATCCAGCCCGGCTGGCCGCCGCCGCCGGCGTTGCCGCCGCGCGGCACCGCGTCGCCGAACTCGCCGTTCGGGTACTGCGGGTACTCCTCCAGGTAGCCGACCTTCTCCAGGCGCTGCTGGTCGCGGAGCTTGACCCGGGTGAGGTTGAGGACGGCGTCCTGCATCGAGACGGAGACCTTCTGGCCCACGCCCGTCTTGTCGCGGTGGATGATCGCCGTCAGCAGGCCGATCATCAGGTGCATGCCGGTGTTGCTGTCGCCGAGGGCGGAGCCGCTGATGGTCGGCGGGCCGTCCCAGAAGCCCGTGGTGGACGCGGCGCCGCCGGCGGCCTGGGCGACGTTCTCGTACACCTTCAGGTCGTTCCAGGACGACTCCTCGTTGAAGCCCTTGACCGAGCCGAAGATCAGGCGCGGGTTGAGCTCGTGGATGTGGTCCCAGCCCAGGCCCATGCGGTCCATGGCGCCCGGCGCGAAGTTCTCGACGAGGATGTCGGCCTCGCGGATCAGCTTCTCCATGACCTCCTTGCCCTCGGGGGTCTTGGTGTTGATCGCCAGCGAACGCTTGTTGCTGTTCAGCATCGTGAAGTACAGCGCGTCGAGGTCCGGGTCGTCCCGGAGCTGGTTGCGCGTGACGTCGCCGCCCTGGGGACGCTCGACCTTGATGACGTCGGCGCCGAACCAGGCGAGCATCTGGGTGCACGCGGGACCGGCCTGGACCCCGGTGAAGTCGATCACCTTGATCCCGGCGAGCGGCTTTTCACTCATCTTCGCTTCCTTCGTGTCTGTGCGCGGGTGTGCGGTGCTGGAGAACGGTGCTTCGGGGGACGGGACCTGGCCCCCGCGGGGCGGTCACCGCGGTCACTGGGTCACTTCTTGGCCGGCACGATGTTGCCGACGGTGATCCCCTTGGGGTTGAGGTGGGAGATGTGGCCGCTCTCGGTGCCGGCCGAGGGGTCGATCACGCAGTCGATGAGGGCCGGGCCGCCCGAGGCGAGCGCCTCGGTGAGGGCGGCGGCGACCTCGGCGGGCGTGGTCGCCCGGTAGCCCTTGCCGCCGAACGCCTCGAACATCACGTCGTGGCGGGCCGCGGACATCAGCGTGGTCGGCGACGGGGCGTCGTCGTAGGGGTTGACGTCGTCGCCGCGGTAGACACCGCCGTTGTTCATGATGACGGTGACCACGGGCAGCTTGTAACGGCAGATCGTCTCGATCTCCATCCCGCTGAAGCCGAACGCGCTGTCCCCCTCGACGGCCACCACGGGCGCCCCGCTCTCGACGGCGGCCGCGATCGCGTAGCCCATGCCGATGCCCATGACGCCCCAGGTGCCGCTGTCGAGGCGGTGCCGCGGCACATGCATGTCGATCACGTTGCGCGCGATGTCCAGGGCGTTGGCGCCCTCGTTGACGAGGTAGGTCTCGGGGTGCTCGTGGATGACGTCGCGTACGGCCTTCAGGGCGCCCATGAACTGCATCGGGTGCGGGTCGGCCTTGAGGCGCTCGGCCATCTTGGCGACGTTCTGCGCCGAGCGCGCGGCCAGTTCCTCGCGCCAGGCGGCGGGGGTGGCGATCCGGCCCGGCTTGCTGCGCTCGTTGAGCGCCTCGACGACCGACTCGATGTCGCCGACGAGCGGCGCGGCGATGGGCTGGTTGCTGTCCATCTCCTTCGCCTCGATGTCGACCTGGATGAACGTGGCGTCGGGGTTCCACTGCGGTGCCTCGCCGTGGTTCAGCAGCCAGTTCAGGCGGGCGCCGACCAGCATGACGACGTCGGCCTTCTTCAGCGCCAGCGAGCGAGCGGTGGCCGCCGACTGCGGGTGGTTGTCGGGCAGCAGGCCCTTCGCCATGGACATCGGGACATAGGGGATGCCGGTGGATTCCACGAACTCGCGGATCTGCGCGTCCGCCTGGGCGTACGCCGCGCCCTTGCCGAGGACGATCAGCGGCCGCTGCGCGCCGGCCAGCAGCTCGATCGCCCGGTCCACGGCCTCGGGGGCGGGCAGCTGGCGCGGCGCCGGGTCGACGAGGCGGCTCAGGGTCTTCGCGCCCTCCTCGGCGTCCATGATGGAGCCGAGCACCGCGGCGGGGATGTCGAGGTAGACACCGCCGGGGCGCCCGGAGACGGCGGTGCGCAGGGCGCGCGCGATGCCGCGGCCGATGTCCTCGACCCGGCTGACGCGGTAGGCGGCCTTGCAGAACGGCTGCGCGGCGGCGAGCTGGTCCATCTCCTCGTAGTCGCCCTGCTTGAGGTCGACGAGGTGGCGCTCGCTGGAGCCGGAGATCTGCACCATCGGGAAGCAGTTGGTGGTGGCGTTGGCGAGCGCGACCAGTCCGTTGAGGAAGCCCGGGGCCGACACCGTCAGGCAGATGCCGGGCTTCTTGGTGAGGTAGCCCGCCGCGGCCGCGGCGTGTCCCGCGTTGCTCTCGTGGCGGAAGCCGATGTAGCGGATGCCCTGCGCCTGGGCGAGCCGTGCCAGATCGGTGATCGGGATGCCGACCACGCCGTAGATGGTGTCGACGTCGTTCATCTTCAGCGCGTCGACGACCAGGTGGTACCCGTCGGTGAGCTCGGCCGGCGCGTCGGCGTTCGCCACGGTCTCCAGTGGTGAGGGGGCGGTCATGGTCCGAGGTCCTCCTTGGGCAAGTCATGCGTGCGGCTGCTTCTCCCACCATCCGCAGCGCGCTCCCCCGCGTCCAAGACCTATCGGCGACCAGCCGATAGACAGCGTTTATCGACGCACGCCACAGGGCTCTTGAGGTGGGTTGATAGACCTTCGCTATCGAGCGTTCGGCAGCGCGTATTGGACGGGCGCGCAACGCCCCGCGCAGTCTCGCTGGGGACGGTTCATCAGACATCCCCGGCGCGAGGAGGTGCGGCCATGGCCGTTCCGGCCGCTGCATCCGTGCGCGACCCCGACCCGTACCGGCCTCCCGAGATCAGCGGGCTGACCGATCTCCTGGACGCCCATGCGCGTGGGCGTCCGTGCCGGACGGCGCTGATCGCCGGGCCCGACCGCGCGCGCATCTCCTACCGCGCCCTGGACGAGCTGGCCGCCGCCGTGGCCGCGCGCCTGACCGCCGCGGGGCTGCGCCCCGGGGACCCGGTCGGCCTCGTCAGCGCCAACACCGTCGAGTTCGTGGTGGCGTTGCTGGGCGGGGCGCGGGCCGGGCTGGTGGTCGCCCCGGTGGACCCGGCGCTGCCCGGGCCGCGGCTGACGGGCCGGCTGGAAGCGCTGGGCGTACGGGCCGTCCTGCTGGGGCCGGTCGCCGCCGGCGCCCCGGCGACGTCCGTGGGGCCCGGTGTCCCGGCGTGGACGCTGCGGGTGGACCTCTCCGGCCCGGCGACGGCCGTGCTGGAGACGGGCGCCCCGGCGTCGGAGACGCCGGCGCTCGCGCGGGGCGCGGCGGCCGAACTCACCACGCGGGACGCCCTGGTGCTGTTCACCGCGGGGACGAGCGACCGGGCGAAGATGGTGCCGCTGACGCACGGCAACGTGGCCGCTTCCGTGCGCGAGGTCTGCGCCGCGTACGAGCTCGGTCCGGGTGACGCCACGGTCGCGGTGATGCCCTTCTTCCACGGGCACGGGCTGTTCGCCGCGCTGCTGTCCACGCTGGCGAGCGGTGGCCGTGTGCTGCTGCCCGCGCGGGGGCGGTTCTCGGCACGCGCCTTCTGGGACGACATGCGGGCGGCGGACGCGACGTGGTTCACCGCGGTGCCGACCGTCCACGAGATCCTCCTGGAGCGGGCGGCGACGGACCTGGCGGACGCGCGGCTGCCGCCGCTGCGGTTCCTGCGCAGCTCCAGCGCGCCGCTGAACACGGCCACCCAGCGGGCGCTCGAACGCACCCTGGGCGCGCCGCTGCTGTCGGCGTACGGCATGACGGAGTCCGCGCACCAGGCGACGAGCGAGCCGCTGCCGCAGCACGGGCCGCTGAAGCAGGGCTCGGCCGGCCGGCCGGCCGGCGTGGATCTGCGGGTCCTGGACGCGGACGGGAAGCCGTGCCCGCCCGGCGTGGAGGGCGAGGTGTGGGTGCACGGTCCGCAAATGGCCCGCGGCTACCTCGGCAACCCGGGCGAGACCGCGCACGGCTTCGCCGACGGCTGGTTCCGCACGGGCGACCTGGGCTCGCTCGACGAGGACGGCCACCTGTTCCTCACCGGGCGCCTGAAGAACCTCATCAACCGCGGGGGCGAGAAGATCTCGCCCGAGTACGTGGAGGACGTCCTCGCCGGATGCCCGGGGGTCGCCGAGGCCGCGGTGTTCGCCGTGCCCGACGCGACGTACGGGCAGCGGGTCGGGGCGGCCGTGGTGCGCTCCGGCGCCGAGGCGCCCGGGGCCGAGCTGCCCGGGGCCGAGGAGATGCGGCGGTACTGCCGCGGCCGCCTGGCGCCCTTCGAGGTCCCCGACCGGATCGTGATCGTCGGCTCGCTGCCGCACACGGTGAAGGGAGGGCTGGACCGGGCAGCCGTGGAGCTGCTGTACGCGCGGGAGGACCCCGAGTGGCCCGGGCTCATCTGACGCGGTGCTCGGCCGGCAGCGGCTGGTCGAAGAACTCGTCGAGCGACAGCCCGGCGGCGGCGTTCATGAACGCCCGCGCCGCGACGGACCCCGGTGTCGCCGCGTGGATCGCGACGGAGACCTTGGCCCTGGCGTCCGGGTCGACCAGGCGCACGGCCCGCATCCTGCCGAGCGGCGGCATGGCCCGCAGCCAGGTGTGCGGGACGATGCTCGCGCACGCGCCGGCGCCCACGCTGGCGTAGAGGGCGGCCACCGAGTCCGTCTCGACCTGCGGGGTGACCACGACGCCGCTCTCGGCGAAGGCGTCGTCGATGACCTGGCGGATCCTCATGTCGGGGGTCAGCAGCGCGAGGGGCATGGTGGCCGCTTCGGCCCACCTCATGGTGTCGGTGTGCGGCAGCAGCTGGTCGCTGGAGGCGAGGAGCATGTACCGCTCCTCGTACAGCGGCATCATCTGCAGGTTCTCACGGTCGTGCGGCGCGAAGTGCGCGATCGCGGCGTCCAGCTCGAACGCGAGGAGCTGGCGGTGGAGTTCGGTGGTCGACAGCCGGGAGCGGACCTGGACCTTGGCCAGCGGGTGCGCGGCGCAGAACGCGGCGACGGGCAGGACGAGGGTGGTGGACGCGGTGGGTTCGGTGCCCAGCCTCAGGGTGCCGGTGATACCGGACTGGACGGCGGCCACCTCGGCCTTGAAGGCCTCCTGCTCGGCGAGGATCCGCTTGGCCCAGACCACCAGGCGTTCCCCCTCGGGGGTCAGGCCCTGGTAGTTGTGCCCGCGGTTGATCAGCGTGACGTTCAGCTCCCGCTCGAGCTTGGCTATCGCCGCGGACAGCGCGGGCTGCGAGACGTAGCAGGATTCCGCCGCCCGGGCGAAGTGCCGCTCCCTGGCGACCGCGACGAAGTACTCCAGCTGACGGAACAGCATGAACGACTCCTCTCTGCCTGGGGCCGCGGCCGCGCGCCGGCACGTCCTGCTGGAGTCGCAACGCCGCCGGGGCCGCGGGCCGGAACCCCCCGGGGGGTGACGAGCGTCCCCGGCAGGTCGGCGGCGGACGAGCTGGTTGCGGTGTGACCGGGCAAAGCCTACCGAGCCGGGTCGCGGCCCTCGTTCGTGCCCGCGAAGCCGGTGCGGGCGCCCGTCCGGGGCCCGGTCCCGCCGCCCACGGCGGGACCGGGCCCCGGAGGTGCTGCGGTGCGGACGCCCGGCGGTGGGCCGGCGGCCCGCGTGTGGTGCGGAATCGGGTGTCGCGGGACGGTCTCGTGTCACGGGACCGGTGGCAGGGTTGGCGCCACGCGTCGGTCGTCGGACCGGCGGTCGGGTGCGGGGCGGTGCGGCTACCGGCTACCGCGGGGTGCCGCCGTTCTCCTGGGCCGCGGTGACGCTGCGCGACAGCAGGTCGGTCGCGGCGTGCACCGCCCGCAGGTTGGGGGCCTCCGCGCCGGTGATGTCGGCCATCTCCACGACGGCCGTGACGATGGCGTCGAGTTCCAGCTGCTTGCCGGACTCGAGGTCCTGGAGCATCGAGGTCTTGTGGTGTCCCACCCCCTCGGCGCCCCGAAGCCGCTTCTCGATCGAGATGTCGGGGGTGCTGCCGACCCTGGCGGCGATGTCGAGCGTCTCCTCCATGAGATGGGTGACCAGCCGCCTGGTGGGCGGGTGCTTGCAGATCTCGACCATGGTCGCCCGGGTGAGCGCGCTGATCGGGTTGAACGCGACATTGCCCATCAGCTTGATCCAGATGTCGTCGCGCAGGTTCGGCTCCACCGGGCACTTGAGGCCGCCGGCGATCATCGCCTCGCTCAGCTGCGCGCACCGGTCGGAGACGCCGCCTCCCGGCTCGCCGATGGAGAACCGGGTGCCCTCCAGGTGCCGGATGACGCCCGGGGCCTCGATGACCGTGGCGGGGTAGACGACGCAGCCGATGGCGCGTTCCGGCGCCAGCACCTCGCTGGTGGCGCCACCGGGGTCCACCGCCTCGATGCGCCGCCCCTCGTAGGGGCCGGCCAGCTTGTGGAAGTACCACCACGGGATGCCGTTCTGACCGGCCACCACCGCGGTGTCGTCACCGAGCAGCGGTGCGATCAGCGGTCCCGAGGTCGCGTAGGAGTGTGCCTTCAGGCCCAGGAAGACGTAGTCGACGGGGCCGATCTCCTTGGGGTCGTCCGTGGCGTGGGGCCTGGCCACGAAGTCCCCGCGCGGGCTGTTCACCCGGACTCCGTGCGCCTGTATCGCCTGAAGATGCTCACCCCGGGCGATCAGGTGGACGTCGGCGCCACCACGGTGCAGTGCCGCGCCCACATAAGCGCCGATCGCACCGGCTCCGAGGACTGCGATTTTCACGGCGACTCCTCTCCGTTCGAAGGGGGAATGGATACTGTATGCAGTACTCTCTTGGGATGTACAGTCCCGCCACGGGAAGTCGCGCGCCCGGAAGCGGACAGCACGAACGTGGACCGCCGGCAGCCCCGCACACGGGTTGCGGCCGGCGCCCGGGCACGGGCCACCGCCGCGGTCGGACCGATGAACCGGGTCACACGAGCCCCGAACAGGTTGACGGAGCACCAAGCAGGGGAACGCTTCGCCGCACACGCGTCCCCGGCCCGCACGGCCGCACGGCCGCGCCGGGAGACAGGAGGCCGGGAGCTCGCACGCGGACGACCGCTCGGCCGGCCGCGGCGTCGTCTCGGAAGCGATGTCGGCCGGAAGCCATGCCGACCGGAGCCGACGGGAAGCGACGGGAAGCGACGGATGTCGACGAGAAGGAGAGCGATGTCGGATTCACCCCCTCAGCAGATCGGTGTCGTCACCGAGTCCACCGCCGGAGAGACGCGGGTGGCGGCCACGCCGGACAGCGTCCGCCAGCTGCTCGGCCTCGGCTACGAGGTCGTCGTCGAACCGGGGGCCGGCGCAGCCTCCGGCTTCCCCGACGAGGCCTACGCGGAAGCGGGCGCGCGGATCGGCGACGCCTGGCAGGCGGACGTGCTCCTCAAGGTCAACGCCCCCTCGCCGGAGGAGATCGAGAAGCTGCGCGACGGAACGACCCTCATCGGGCTGATCGGCCCGGCGCACAACCCCGAACTCGTCGAGGCGCTGTCGGCGCGGCCGATCACCGTCCTGGCCCTGGACGCCGTCCCGCGCATCTCCCGGGCCCAGTCGATGGACGTGCTCAGCTCGATGGCGAACATCGCCGGCTACCGCGCCGTGATCGAGGCGGCCCATGTCTTCGGGCGCTTCTTCACCGGACAGGTCACCGCCGCGGGCAAGGTGCCCCCCGCCAAGGTCCTGGTGGCCGGCGCGGGCGTGGCGGGGCTCGCCGCGATCGGCGCGGCCGGCAGCCTCGGCGCGGTGGTGCGGGCCACCGACCCCCGGGCCGAGGTCGCCGACCAGGTCCGCTCGCTGGGCGGGGAGTTCCTCGCCGTCGAGGTGGAGCAGCAGGCGAGCGGCGACGGCTACGCCAAGGCGACCTCCGAGGAGTACGACCGGCGCGCCGCGGAGATCTACAGCGAGCAGGCCAGGGACGTCGACATCATCATCACCACCGCGCTGATCCCCGGCCGCCCGGCCCCCCGGCTGATCACGGCGGCCGACGTGGCGTCGATGAAGCCCGGCAGCGTCATCGTCGACATGGCCGCCGCGCAGGGCGGCAACGTCGAGGGCACGGTCAGCGGGAAGGCGATCGTCACCGGCAACGACGTGACGATCATCGGGTACACCGACCTCGCGGGCCGGCTGCCCGCGCAGGCCTCGCAGTTGTACGGGACCAACCTCGTCAACCTGCTGAAGCTGCTGACGCCAGGCAAGGACGGCCTGCTGACCCTGGACTTCGACGACGTCGTGCAGCGGTCGGTCACGGTGGTGCGGGAGGGCGAGAAGACGTGGCCGCCGCCGCCCGTCAAGGTCTCGGCGGCGCCCTCCGGGCAGGAGCCGGCGCCGGTGGCCGCCGCGCCGAAGGCGAAGGAGCGCCGTCTGCCACCGGCCGCCCGCTACGGCATGATCGCCGCCGGCATCCTGGCGATGTTCCTGCTGATCGCCTTCTCCCCGGCGCAACTCGTCGGGAACTTCACCGTGTTCGCCCTCGCCGTCGTCATCGGCTACTACGTGATCGGCAAGGTCCATCACGCCCTGCACACCCCGCTGATGTCGGTGACCAACGCCATCTCGGGGATCGTGGTGGTCGGTGCGCTGCTGCAGATCGGCCACGCCGGTCCGGCCGTCACCGTGATGTCGGTCGTGGCGATCATGCTGACCACCGTGAACATCTTCGGAGGATTCGCCGTCACCCGCCGCATGCTCGGCATGTTCTCGAAGGGCTGAGGATCGATGAACGCAACCACGGCCGCACAGGCCGCCGACATCGTCGCCGCGCTGCTGTTCATCTTCAGCCTGGCCGGACTCTCGCAGCACCGCACCTCCCGCGCCGGAGTGGCGTACGGCATCGGCGGCATGGCGCTGGCGCTGGTCGCCACCGTCATCGCCGCCGCCCAGCACATCTCCGGTACCGCCGTCGTGCTGATCGTCGCCGCCACGGCCGTCGGCGGGGCGGTCGGCCTGTGGCGGGCGCGCCGGGTGGAGATGACCCAGATGCCCGAGCTCATCGCCGTCCTGCACAGCCTGGTCGGCCTGGCCGCGGTGCTGGTCGGATGGAACAGCTACTACGAGGTGGAGGCGCTCGGCGCCGCGCAGACCCGCGTCGCCGGCGACCTGCTCGGCGTCCACCACGCCGAGGTGTTCATCGGCATCTTCATCGGCGCGGTGACCTTCACCGGCTCCATCGTCGCCTTCCTGAAGCTGTCGGCGCGGATCAAGTCCCGTCCGCTGACGCTGCCGGGGAAGAACGTGCTCAACGTGGGGGCGCTGGCCGCGTTCGCGGCCCTGACCGTGTGGTTCACCGTCAGCCCGCACCTGGGCCTGATGATCGCGGTCACCGCCCTGGCCCTCGCGCTCGGCTGGCACCTGGTCGTCTCGATCGGCGGCGGTGACATGCCGGTCGTCGTCTCGATGCTCAACAGCTACTCTGGCTGGGCCGCGGCCGCCGCCGGCTTCCTGCTCGACAACAACCTGCTCATCGTCACCGGCGCGCTGGTCGGCTCCTCCGGCGCCTACCTGTCGTACATCATGTGCAGGGCGATGAACCGGTCCTTCCTCTCGGTGATCGCCGGGGGCTTCGGCGTCGAGGCGGGGTCAGGCGGCGGCGAGGAGCAGGGCGAGCACCGCGAGACGACCGCGGAGGAGACGGCCGAACTCCTGGAGAACGCCACATCGGTGATCATCACGCCCGGATACGGCATGGCGGTGGCGCAGGCGCAGCACCCGGTGGCGGAGCTGACGCAGGCGCTGCGGCGGCGCGGGGTGCGGGTGCGCTTCGGCGTCCACCCGGTGGCCGGCCGGCTGCCCGGGCACATGAACGTGCTGCTCGCCGAGGCCAGGGTGCCGTACGACGTCGTGCTCGAGATGGACGAGATCAACGACGACTTCGGCGGCACCACGGTGGTGCTCGTCATCGGGGCCAACGACACCGTCAACCCGGCCGCGCTGGAGGACCCGTCGAGCCCCATCGCCGGCATGCCGGTGCTGCGCGTGTGGGAGGCGGAGAACGTCGTCGTCTTCAAGCGGTCCATGTCCTCGGGGTACGCGGGAGTGCAGAACCCGCTGTTCTTCCGGGAGAACAGCCGCATGCTCTTCGGCGACGCCAAGGAGAGCGTGGAGGCCATCCTGCGCTCGCTGAGCACGCCGGAACCCGGCTCCACCGCGGCCCGCGGCCTGCGAACCGACCAGCAGCCCGCCCCGGCCTGAGCTCCCCTCACCCACGGCGGTGGGGCGGGGAGGCACGGCCTCCCCGCCCCACCCGCTGTGCGCCGGTGCACGCGCCGTCACCTCCCGCGCGCCGTCGTCCCGCCGTTCCGCACCAGCCAGTCCCGCGCACCACGTCTGGTTGCATACCAAAATCTGTATTCTTGGCATTGTGCAAAGAACTCAGCCGACAGGGGGGCTCATGCGCGAGACACATACCGCTGCGGCCATCGTCCGGGTCGCCAGGCCGGCGCCACTGCGCCAGGCCGTCTACGAGGCCCTGATCGACCTGATCGTGGGCGGCGCCCTCCGGCCGGGGCAGCACCTGGTCGAGGGCGAACTCGCCGACCACCTCGGCGTCAGCCGCCAGCCGGTGCGCGAGGCCCTGCAACGGCTGCAGACCGACGGCTGGGTCGACCTGCGCCCCGCGCAGGGCGCCTTCGTCCACTCCCCCACACAGGAGGAGGCCACCCAGCTGCTCAGCGTCCGCGCCGTGCTGGAGACCCACTCCGCGTACGGCGCCGCGCTGCACGCCACGGACGCGGACGTGGCAAGGCTCTGGGAGCTGCAGGAGGCCGGCATCGCCGCCCTGGCGGCGGACGACGCCCTCGGCATCGTCGAGGCCAACGCCGTCCTGCACGGCTTCATCACCGAACTGTCCCGCAACCAGGTCCTCGCGGAGCTGATCCTGCAGGTCGACCGGCGGGTGCGCTGGTACTACACGCCCATCGCCCGGCCTCGCGGCCGGGACGCCTGGAACGAGCACGCGGCCATCATCGAGGCGATCGCCCTGGGCGACGCGGGGCGTTCCGAGGAGCTGATGCGCCGCCACACCCGCAACACCACCGACTTCTACTGCCGCCAGATCGCCGCCGCCGTCGACGCCGGGCGGGCCTGAGGTCCGCCGCGGGGAGCGCCGGCGGTCCGGGCGCGGACGCACCTGGACCGCCGTCTCGAGGGAGGGGACGGGCCCTCGCCGTCGCGTGAGGACGGGCGGGGCCGGTCGGAGCAGGGAGCGCACCCCACCGACCGGCCCCGCCTCCGTGACGCGGGCACCCGGACCGGGGCTGCCGCCGCCCCGGTCCGGGCCGCTTCGCCCGCGCACGATCGAGAGGGCTCCTCGCGGAGCCCGCCGGCACGACCGTCAGGTGGTCGCCTCGGCATGGACGGCGGCAGGGCCGTCCGCCCGCCGCAGCGGACGTCCGTCGCCGCTCCGGCGGGGGGCGCCGGGCTGCCGGAGGAAGACGGTGATCAGAGCCGAGAGGAAGGCGATGCCCCCGGCCAGGCAGTAGGCGCCGGTGTAGCCCCAGGAGGCGACCACGCCGGCGGCCAGACCACCGCCGCCGACACCGCCGACCAGCTTGGCGCTGTAGACCAGGCCGTAGTTCTGGGCGTTGTTGTTCTCACCGAAGTAGTCCGGGGTGAGCGCGGCGAACAGCGGGTAGAACGCGCCGCCGCCGAATCCGTTGAGGAACGCGAAGAAGAGGAACAGGGGTTCGTTGTGCGCCTGGCCCGACCACAGCACGCCGAACTGCGCCAGCCCCGCCACCACCAGGACGATGCCCAGCGTCTGGCGCCGTCCCAGGTAGTCCGACAGCCAGCCCACGACGGCCCGGCCCACCCCGTTGACCACGGCGAGCACACCCGCCGAGGAGGCAGCCACCAGCGGGCCGAAGCCGAGGCTCTTGGCGAACGGTACCTGGAAGTTGATGCCGAACAGCGACACACCGCCGATGCAGACCAGGGCGAACCACATCAGGGGCAGCTGGCCGGTCCTGATCGCCTCCATCGGGGTGAACTGCCCCTTGGCGGGCGGGTTCTTGGCCAGACGCCTGGCCACCCGCCGCGCGTCCTCGGTCACGCCCCGGTTCAGGGGGTCGACATCGTGCGGCCACCAGCTCTTGGGCGGGTCCCGGAAGAACATGCCGCAGAAGGCGACGACCAGCACCATGCCCAGCGCGATCAGGTCGAGGACCATCCGGTAGTTGGAGGGATGGAACCAGTAGTTGAAGACGAAGATGAGCGGGAGCGTCCCGTAGGCGAAGCCGCCGTTCACGAAGCCGGTGCGGGCGCCCTTGTTGTCCGGGTACCACTTGCCGACCATGTTGATGCAGGTCGCGTACACCAGCCCGGCGCCCGTGCCGCCCAGCACGGAGTAACCGGCCATCACCAGGTACGGGTTCCCGAGGTGCGAGAGCGCCAGGAAGCCCAGACCGGAGAAAACCGCTCCGGCGAGCATCGCCGTCCTGGCCGGCAGCACCCCGGTCTCCCGCAGACGGCCCGCGGGGAACGCGACGCCCGCCTGGAAGACCGCCCAGATGCTGGCGATCCAGAACGACTCCGTGAGGGTCCATCCGTGGGCGTGCTCGAGCACCGCCTCCGCGGAGCTGTAACCGTACTCGTAGACGCTGACGCCCATCATCGAGATCCAGGGCAGCCAGACCATCCAGGCCCGGGGCCTGCCGAGAAGGGAGCGGTCGGTCTCCCCGATCCGGTAGACACGGCCGTTCGCGTCGCTGACCTCCCGGAACCCGGGAGCCACGTGCGGTGTTGCTGACATCGGTGCCTTCCCTTGCGTGAAAAGAACCTGGCGTGCGCCCCCTGGGCCTTTCTCTTCATGCGGAGGGGTGGAGCGGACCATCCCTGCGGCTCGGCCCGGCATGACCGGGCCCGGTGGTACGACGTCCGGGCAACTGCGGCCCGGGGCGGCAACCCGGACCGTGACAGCGCGCAGGCGGGTGACACGGTGGTACGACGTGGTACGAACCCCGGGGCACGGTCGAGCAGACCAGTGCCCGAGGGTGTCGAGCGGGACATTCAGCTGGTCAGCGCGATTCTCCATACTGGAGATTGCATACGGTATGGACCTGCGAATCGGGGTGTCCAGGGGAGGTCGGCAAGATTGACCAGTGCATTACCAAGGGCGGGAGCCCGTACCACGCCCCTTTGGACGGCGAACTCCCGCCGGGATGAAGCGCGTTGCCCCAGGTCATATGCGTAACCGCGGTGTCACGCCGATTGGTTGCCTGGGGCATCTGATGCCGCCTCACCGCAGCGCTCACCCAACGCGGGTAAAAGACTGGTAAGGCGGGCGCCGCGCCCTGCCGGAGGGCGGCCAGGTCCCGCGCGAAACGTCCGCGGGCGGCCCAGCCGCCCCGCGAACGCCCGCTCCGCGCTCAGACCGACCTCCGCACCACCGGCGGCGGGGACCGCTCCGCCAGTGCCGACGGCCGGGCGACGGGCGGCCCGGACGGGTCCGGGCTCGCCTCCGGGGCACCATGGACCTCCACTCCACCGAGGGGATCGCGCGCTCCAGCACGAACCACTCGTCGGGCCGCCCGTGGAGGCGGGCCGCCGCCGGGCCTCGGCCGAACCGAGAACGCCCGCGCACCGGCCCGGACAGGCCGCCGCCGCGCCTCGGCCGCCGGGATCTCCACCGTGGCATCCGCCCCGAGCGGCCGCGCGAGCGCGCCGCGTACGGCCGCCGTCCGGGGATCGGGTTCGCCGGGACGGCCGTGCCCGACCCGGGCGGGCAGGGCTTCCGGGGAGTCAGAGGCGTGGAAGGACAGCCGCCCGCGGCGGGTCGGCGGCGCAGGGCGGTCCCTTCGAACCGCGCTGTCGGCAGCGGCACCGGGCCGCACGCGGAGAGGATGACCCTCCGTGGCCCGGCCGGGGGCACAGTCGGCGAGCACGTCGCGCCGGGGCGGAGGCTGTGACGCCGCGTCAGCGGCACGTGGAGCAGAGGCGTGGAAAGACAGCCGCCCGCGGCGGGTCGGCGGCGCAGGGCGGTCCCTTCGAACCGCGCTGTCGGCAGCGGCACCGGGCCGCACGCGGAGAGGATGACCCTCCGTGGCCCGGCCGGGGGCACAGTCGGCGAGCACGTCGCGCCGGGGCGGAGGCTGTGACACTGCGTCAGCGGCACGTGGAGCGGATGCGGTCGATCACGCCCCTGCCGCGGTTCTGGGTGACGTCGTCGAGCCCTGGCGTCTCCCGGTAGGGATGAGCGCCCGGCGCGGCACGCGCCCGGCGCTCATCCAGCGTCCTCGCCGGGTCAGCCCGCGGGGTTGCGGCGGCCGCCCCGGCGGCCCTCGCCGCCGCCCGCGGGCCGCCGACCGGAGCCGCGGGTCCCCGCGCCGGCGCCGTTTCCGGTGGCCGCGCCTGCCGCCCCACGGCCGCCCGAGGCACCCCCGCTGCCGCCCGTCGCCGGGCGCGAACCCGCCCGGCGGGGGGCGCCGCCGGCCGCCGTGGAGGTCCCGGCCGCGGAACGGCGGTCCGTACCCCTGCCGCCGTTTCCGGCCGCGGCGCCCGTCGGCGCGGCCCCCGCAGCGCCGCCGCGACGCCGCCGGGCGGTCCGCCCGCCGTTGCCCGCGCCGTCCCTCCGGTCCTCGCGGGCCGCCCGCGGCGCGGCCGCAGGCTGCGGGACCTCGATGGTGACGGCGACACCGGACGGCTCACGCGCCCCGGTGAGGGTGCTCAGTTCCGGGGCGCTCGAGGTGATGCGCGCCGTCCGGGGACGGATCCCCGCGTCCGACATCAGCCGGGTGACGTCCCGCTTCTGCTCGGGCAGGACCAGCGTGACCACCCGGCCGGAGCCGCCGGCGCGGGCCGTACGGCCGCCGCGGTGGAGGTAGTCCTTGTGGTCGGTGGGGGGATCGACGTTCACGACGAGGTCGAGGTCGTCGATGTGTATGCCGCGGGCCGCGACGTTCGTGGCGACCAGCGCCGTCACCTGGCCGCTCTTGAACTGCTCCAGGGTGCGGTTGCGCTGCGGCTGGGAGCGGCCGCCGTGCAGTGCCGCCGCCCGGACCCCGACGGCCAGCAGCCGCTTGGCGAGCCGGTCGGCGGACCGCTTGGTGTCGAGGAAGAGGATGACCCGTCCGTCACGGGCCGCGATGCGGGTGGTGACGGCCTTCTTGTCGGTCTCGTCCAGGACGTGGAGCACATGGTGCTCCATGGTGGTCACCGCCCCCGCGGACGGGTCCACGGAGTGCACCACCGGGTCGGTCAGGAACCGCTGGACCAGGCGGTCGATGTTGCCGTCCAAGGTCGCCGAGAAGAGCATCCGCTGCCCGTCCGGCCGCACCCGCTCGATCAGCCGGGTGATCTGCGGCAGGAAGCCCATGTCGGTCATCTGGTCGGCTTCGTCCAGCACCGTGATGCCGACGCTGCCGAGCACGCAGTCGCCCTGCTGCACCAGGTCGTTCAGCCGTCCGGGGGTGGCCACCAGCACCTCGACGCCGCGCCGGAGCGTGGCCGCCTGCTTCGCCATCGACAGCCCGCCGACCACGGTGGCCATGCGGAGGTTCACCGCCGTCGCGTACGGGGTCAGCGCGTCCGTCACCTGCTGCGCGAGTTCGCGGGTCGGCACCAGCACGAGGCCGAGGGGAGCCTTGGGCTCGGCGCGCAGTCCGGCCGTGCGGGCCAGCAGCGCCAGTCCGAAGGCGAGGGTCTTGCCCGAGCCCGTGCGGCCCCGGCCCAGCAGGTCGCGCCCGGCGAGCGAGTTCGGCAGCGTGGCGGCCTGGATGGGGAACGGGGTGGTGACGCCCTGCGCGGTGAGGGTCTTCAGCAGTCCCGCCGGCATGTCGAGAGCCGCGAAGTCCTCGACGGCGGGAAGTGCGGGTGTCGTGCTTTCCGGCAGCCGGAACTCCCTCGGCGACGCCGTGGAAGGTGCCGACGGCGACACGCGCCGATTCGTTTTCTGGGGCCTGCGTGACATGCGGTTCTTGGCCTTCCTGGAGCAGCGCAAACCGGGGTCCGCACCGTGACGGTGCGGACCCCGGTGAGCAGGTACGCGTCCGGCGATCAGGCGGGGACGATGTTCTCCGCCTGCGGGCCCTTCTGGCCCTGCGTGACGTCGAAGGTGACCCGCTGGCCCTCCAGGAGCTCACGGAAGCCCTGGGTGGCGATGTTCGAGTAGTGGGCGAAGACGTCGGGGCCGCCGCCGTCCTGCTCGATGAAGCCGAAACCCTTTTCGGCGTTGAACCACTTCACGGTTCCCTGTGCCATGACATTCTCCTTCTGTAGGCAGAGGGCCCATCCGGAGATGCCGGAGAACAAATAATGCGCCTGCGGGGAAAGAATTCCGTCAGGCGCACATAGGTCTTATGGGTACCACAACTGCAACCCGGTCACGGTAGCACATCGGGAGCCGACCCCGCGTTCGGGGGCGGGCCGCCGCCCACGGCCGACGCTGGCCCCAGGCGCCCACGGGCCAGCACGGAAGGACGTACTTCCTCGCCACCCGCCTGCTCACCCCGGACCGGCGACCCTTCGTGCACGCCCTGTACGGCTTCGCCCGCTGGGCCGACGACATCGTCGACGACGACCCCGGAGCCACCGCCCTCGCCGACCGGCGGCGAGCACTCACCGAGCTGGAAGCCGTGATGCTCGACGCCCTGCGCACCGGCGACGCCGAACATCCCGTCATCACCGCGCTCGCGGACACGGTCCGCCGGTACCGGCTCGACCACGCGCTGTTCACCGACTTCATGGCGTCCATGCGCATGGACCTGACCGTGACCGACTACCCCGCCTACGACGACCTCGCCCGCTACATGCACGGCTCGGCCGCGGTCATCGGACTCCAGGTCCTGCCCGTCCTCGGCACCGTCAGCTCCCGCGAAGAGGCGGAACCCGCCGCGGCCGCCCTCGGTGTGGCCTTCCAGCTCACCAACTTCCTGCGCGACGTCGGGGAGGACCTCGACAGGGGCCGCGTCTACATCCCGGGCGACATCCTGGCCGCCCACGGAGCCGACCACCGGTTGCTGACCTGGTGCCGCCGGCGCGGCACCACCGACCCACGTGTCCGCGCCGCCCTGCGCGAGACCGCCGCGCTCACACGTCGTGTGTACCGGCAGGCCGCCACCGGCATACCTCTGCTCGCCCCCGTCTCCCGCCCCTGCGTCCACACCGCGCTGGCGCTCTACCAGCGCATCCTCGACGAGATCGAGGCGGCCGAATACCCCGTGCTCCACCGGCGCGTGACCGTGCCCCGCGCCCGGCGAGCCCGTGAAGCCGCCCGTGGCCTGCTCGCCGTCGCCTCGAGCCGCATCGTGCACCGTGCCCGTCCGCACGAGGTGCCGTCCGGGGCTGCCTCCGACACACCCTGGGAGTCGACCGCATGAAACGTGCACTACGGTCCCTCAACCCCCTGACCCGCCTCTCCGGCGGCCGGTGGGAGGATCAGCGGCCGACCTGGCGCGAGGCGAGACCAAGCGTGATCGCGTCCGCGCTGAAACGAGCGGAGGCTCGCCCGTCCGGGAACTGGTACGTCGCCGCGGCCAGTGGCGAAGTCGGCAACCGCCGCATCACGGCCCGGACAGTGGCGGGACTCGAGATCGTCCTGTGGCGGGACACCGAGGGGCAGGTCCACTCCGCCCCCGGCGCCTGCCCCCATCTGGGCGCCCCGCTGTGCGACAGCTTCCTACGGGACGGCACCATCGTCTGCCACTGGCACGGGCTCGCGCTCAAGCCCTCCGGCTTCCCGGGCTGGACGCCCTACCCCGCCCACGACGACGGACTGCTGGTGTGGATCCGCTTGGACGCCGTCGGCGCCGAAACCCCGACACCGGCTCCCCGCGTACCTCAGCGCCCCGCTCTGAACGAGTCGCTTGCAACCGTCATGACGGTCGTCGGCCGCTGCGAGCCCGAGGACGTCGTCGCCAATCGGCTGGACCCATGGCACGGCGCATGGTTCCACCCCTACTCCTTCGCGGACCTCACCGTGCCCCACGCGCCGGACGCCACTGTCGAGGGCACGGCGGACCCGGCCGCCGACCGCTTCCTGGTCGGCGTCGCCTTCCGCCTCCGGGGACGCCTGGGAGTTCCCGTGCGAGCCGAGTTCACCGCGCCCGGGCCCCGCACCGTCCTGATGCGGATCATCTCGGGAGAGGGCGTCACCAGCGTCGTCGAGACCCACGCCACTCCCCTCGGCGAAGACGGCCGCGGGCAGCCCCGCACAGCTGTGATCGAAGCCGTCGTCGCGTACTCGCAGCGCCCAGGATTCGCCGCCGCGCGTCGGGCCGCCCCGCTGCTTCGGCCGCTGCTGCGGCGCACCGCCGCCCGCCTGTGGAGGGACGACCTGGCCTATGCCGAGCGCCGCTACGAGCTCCGGCGTCAGGGCCGGTTCCCCGGCTGAGCGGCGTCCCGTGTCAGCGGCTCGTCGGGAGGAGTCAGGTTGATCGGCGTAGGACGCGGCGAGGGCGAGCCGTCGCATGGGTGGGTCTGTCCGAGCACTGGCAGTCCCTCGCGACGGGCGACGTGCGGGACACGCCGCGCTGCCGCCGCCTTGCCTCGCCTGCTCTGCGTCTGGGCCGGTCGCGGGCCGATGACTCGTACGGTGACCGTCCCGTGGTGGCCCCGCCTTCGGCAGTCCAGGCTCAGGACATCCGCGAAGACGTCCTCGCACTCGGCCGATACGGGGCGCCCATGTATTGATCGGTACGGATTCAGCTCAATCGGGCCAGGGACCGCATGAAGCGGTTACGGCCGGCCGGGGGCACGGACCACAGGGGATGGCCGCGTACCCCCCATGTCGCCAAAAGCGCGTTGGCCGCCTGCATGCCCGTAGTGGCAGCGCGTTCCATCAAGGCCACCGGTACCGCGGTGCGCACCAGGTCTCCGGCGAGCACAAGACGGGGGTGGCCGGTGAGCACAGTAGGCCGGTCATGGTAGCTGCCGACGGAGAACAGCGGGCAGTCCTGCTGCCATTCGTGGCGAGCGTCGACCACTGTCGCGTCAGCGCATTCGGGATAGATCCGAGCCAGTTCGCGGAGCATCGTATCCTCGATGCCGGCCCGGTCGGCGGTCGCGTCGACGGCATAGGCATGGAGCTCCACGACCGAACCACCGGTTGCCTTCGCCCAGCGCGCCGCGTCGCCCTCCCAGAGGTTCAGGACGCTGACATTGTCGACGGGGCCGAAGCCGCTGGTGCCGAGGAAGCCCGGGCGGTCGGGGTGCACGGGGCGGTCCAGCCAGTAGCGCGAGACCAGGAAGGGCGGCGCCTGCCGAAGGCGTTCGATACCCGCGCGCCAACTGCCACCCCCGAGGTTCGGCGATCCCCCCACCAGCGCCTGCAGTCCAGCGCTGTCCAAAGCGAGGACCACGGCGTCGTAATGGTCTTCTTCGAGGGCATCCGGCGAAACGGTGGCAGAACGGGTCACACGGAAGCCGTCGGCGTGAGGTGCTACGGACAAGACCGTGGTTCCGGTGTTGATGGTGGCGCCGAGCGCGGACAGATGTCCGGCCAACGGGTTCCACAGCGCCTGCGGGTAGGCCTCGCAGGGAACGTCGAACAGCAGCCCCTCGGAGGATCCCAGAAAGTAGATGTGAAACATCAGCACGAGCTCAGCGGCGGAGAGTTGTCTCGGGTCGGCGAAGAAACTGCGGGAGAACACCTCGAACGCCAGGTCGCGGGCCTGCTCCGGGAATCGGATGCGATCCAGGAAGTCCGCCGCACTGACCTTGTCGAGCTGCTCGTACACGTCCGGGACACGCACGTCCAACAGGGGAAGGGCGGCCCTCGGATTCATCCCGGACAGGCCCGCCCAGCCGAAGCTGGGGCTGCGGGCGACAAAACCCAGCACACTCCACGGGGGCGTTCGCGGCACCTTGCGGAAGCTGTCGCGGGCACCGGTGCTGCGCTGGAGCGGATAGTCGGCCAGCGGTCGCAGCACACCCAGGCCGGGGTCGACCCGGCGCAGCAGTCCGCGCAGGTTGTAATACTGGCGAAAGAAGGCGTGAAAGCCCCGGCTCATCGTGGTCGTCGATCCATCGGCCAAAGTGGTCCGCCATCCAGCGGCCCGGCCGCCGAGCACTTCTTCCCGTTCGAGCAGGTCGACGCGCACGCCCCGTTCGGACAGTCCGGTTGCTGCCGCGAGCCCGGCGATGCCCCCACCGACCACGGCCACACGTGGCGCGGGTGCCGGAACGCTGTCGCGGCCGGCCTTGGCCGGCCACAGGGCGGCCCTGCGGTCGAGGCCGTGACGGATCGGCCGGTACGGCCGGCTCTCGCTCATGTGGTGGCCCTTCGTCGAGGGATCAGGGGGAGTTCGAGGAGCGAGCGCAGCATCGCGGGCACTGGAGTGCTCAGGCCGATGCGCCACTCGTCGCGCGGGGTTGACGTGCCGTCCAGGAAACGCAGCACGCGGTCCGGAGGATTGCGCCGGAACAAGTCTTCGAAGAACGCCGGCCCCGCCCGGCCGGTCGCGAGCGCTCGCAGCATGACGGCGTCCATGAGCCGATGCCTGGCCGCGTGCGCCTGCGGAGGCTCCGGAATCCGGCCGGCGCGCCAGGCGGCCGCGATTGCGGCCGACTGCCGCTGAATGGCGGCGAAGGCATACCCTGTCGAAGGGCGAGTCGCGCCGCCGGCCACACCGATCCGGAACACGTGTTCGCCGTCGCGGCGCGGGAAGTCCCCGTCTGTCATCGGGATCACCCCCTGTTCGATTCCGGTGACGTGAAAGCCTCCCAACGGAAGGCTGCTGTCCAGATACGCCTCCAGTGCCGCGTCGTAAGTCGACTCCGGCAGCGGTGCGTCGGAGAACTCCGTGTACTCGACCAGCGCCTCACGCGGGGAGAAGGGCAGCACATATGCGAAGGAGAGCCCGCGCTCGGGCTGTCGGGTGCGGAAGTCCATGAGGTCTGCCACGTCCGGCTCGAAACGCTCCTCGCGTGTGGTGACGAACCACCCCCGAAAGTGCTGGAGGAGCGTGGTCCGGGCGGCGGGCATCGCCTGCGGCGGTCGAGAGTCGAAGACCCAGCGGGCACTCAGTCGTATCGGGCGCCCCGATGAGTCCGAAGCGGAGACGTCGGCACCACCACAGGTGTCTCGTACACCGGTGACGGTCGCTTCCACCATCCGAACACAGGGCCTGTTGGCGAGCGCGCCGCCCACCTCCCGCAGGAAGTCGACCGAACGGATCATCTTGTAGGCGCGCTGGGAAGGAACCAGCATCCGCCTCCCGTCACGCGTCGTGATCCGCAGACGATTCCAGCGGGCGGTGACGAGGGAGTCGTCGTACTCACCCGGCTCGCTCTCCCAGAAGCACCACGTGCGGTCGGGCGAGCGCACAAGCGATTCCCGCGGAGGCTCGACGATGATCACCGAGGGCGGCGCGTGATCATCCGGCTTTGCCGACGCTGTCAGTCGACGAGCCAGCGACAATCCCGCAGCACCCGCTCCGACGATGAGGACGTCGGCAGCGGCGTCGGTCACGGATCCTCCCAGACGGTAGTGGTCAATGGAATCGTGATCACTGCTCCTTCCGCCGCCGGGGGCAGACCGGATGCACCCCACACGTCGTACTCGCCCTCCGGGTTCCCGGGCCGAGCGGCACATCGACACGCTCATGAGGCGCCCGACCTTGGATTCCACTGTCCGCATACCGGTGCATCCGAGGGCAGCCGCCACGCCGAATAAGAGACGATGTTCCCTGCCTGAGGTGGGAGCCTTGGACGACACAGGTGAGGCCGATGTCCAGCCCGCGCGCCCCAGCCCTGCGCTCGGGCGAGCGGCGGTGGACCACCTGCGATCGGCGACGCTCGCCGACCTCGCGTCGGGAGAGGCCTCAGCCGAGGAAACCCGCGCGGCCGGTGACCATCTGCGGCAGTGCGGCGACTGCCGTGAGGACCTGCGGACACTGCGTCGGCTGGTCCGTACCGCGCGCTGCGGTGCCGTGGAGGTCCTGCCACCGCCCCCGGACCGCGTCTGGCGGGCCATCTCCGAACGACTGCACGAGGGGTCGGCACCCCCCGGCGACCGGCCACCCGCGTGACCTGTCGATGCGCGACGACAGGGCGGCGACAAGGCGACGACCGATTGGGTAGGCGTGCTGCGAGGCCGTTCCTGCCTGGTGCTACGCGCCCGCCGACGGCAACGGCTGATGTCGGCGCGGCGGCGTTGCAGAGCGCACAGGCCTCGGCGGACGTGAGCGCGTCGGCGAACGCTTGCTTCTCGCTAGGGAGCACCACGGCTCACGCTCCATGACGACCGCTGCCGAGCCCGCGGGAAGGCCCACGCCCAAGCCCCTCCTCCGCCTCGCCCGCCACCGCGTCAGCGGCGTGTTCGCCGGGCTCAGCGACGGCACCTCCTGCCAACCCCGCACCCACGGCTCGCTCGACGAAGTACAGAGAGGCGCCCCCGGCGCCCGGAAGCCCGGCCGGCCCGGGCCAGCCGGGCCCACCCGGGCCGGCCGGGGCTTCCGGGTGTGTCGTCAGCGCAGCAGTTTCACCGCCTCGACGACCAAGGGGTGCAGTCCGCCCGACCCCTCGTCGACGCAAGCGAAGAGCCGGCTGCGCATGCGCGGGTCCCAGAACCGGCCGATGTGGCCGGCGACGGCCTCCGCCGCCCGGTCGCCCGGCAGGTGGGCGAGGTTGGCCGCGATGTCGTTGGCCATCCGGCGCTCCGCCGGCACTGCGTCGGACATCTCAGTCCACCACCGTCAGCAGCTCGTCCTGCTCCTCGCGCCCGGCCCGCCGCGGGCGGGCGAGCCCCACCTGGACGGCGGTCACCTTGTACTCCGGGCAGTTGGTCGCCCAGTCGGAGTTCTCCGTGGTCACCACGTTGGCGCCGGTCACCGGGTGGTGGAAGGTGGTGTAGACGACCCCGGGCGGCATGCGGTCGGAGATCTCGGCCTTCAGCGTCGTCTCCCCGACCCGGCTCGCCAGCGTCACCATGTCGCCGTCCACGATGCCGCGGACCTCGGCGTCGTGGGGGTGCAGCTCCAGCACGTCCTCCGGGTGCCAGGCGACGTTGGCGGTACGGCGGGTCTGGGCCCCGACGTTGTACTGGCTGAGGATCCGTCCCGTGGTCAGGATCAGCGGGAAGCGCCGGGTGCTGCGCTCGGCGGTCGGCACGAAGGTCGTGACGACGAACTTGCCCTTGCCCCGCACGAACTCGTCCACGTGCATGACGGGCGTGCCCTCGGGCGCCTGCTCGTTGCACGGCCACTGGACGCTGCCCAGCTTGTCCAGCAGCTGGAAGGAGACACCGGTGAAGGTCGGCGTGACCTGGGCGATCTCGTCCATGATCTGACCGGGGTGGTCATAGGACATCGGGTGGCCCATGGCGGTGGCGATCTCGGAGACGATCTGCCACTCGTGCTTGCCCGTCTTCGGCTTCATCACCGCGCGCACCCGGTTGATGCGGCGCTCGGCGTTGGTGAAGGTGCCGTCCTTCTCCAGGAAGGACGCGCCCGGCAGGAAGACGTGGGCGAACTTCGCCGTCTCGTTGAGGAACAGGTCCTGCACGACGACCAGTTCCATGGCCTCGAGCGCCGCGGTGACGTGCCTGAGGTTGGGGTCGGACTGGGCGATGTCCTCGCCGTGGACGAACAGGCCGCGGAAGGACCCGTCGATCGCCGCGTCGAACATGTTCGGGATGCGCAGCCCGGGCTCGGCGAGAAGGGTGCCGCCCCACAGGTTCTCGAAGACGGTGCGCACGGCGTCGTCGGAGACGTGCCGGTAGCCGGGCAGCTCGTGCGGGAACGAGCCCATGTCGCAGGAGCCCTGCACGTTGTTCTGCCCGCGCAGCGGGTTGACCCCGACGCCGTCGCGGCCGATGTTGCCGCAGGCCATGGCGAGGTTGGCCATGCCCATCACCATCGTGGAGCCCTGGCTGTGCTCGGTGACGCCGAGGCCGTAGTAGATCGCGCCGTTCGGCGCCTGCGCGTACAGCCGGGCGGCGGCGCGCAGTTCCTCGGCCGGCACGCCGGTGATCTCCTCCGTGGCCTCCGGGCTGTTCTCCGGGCGGGCGATGAACTGCGCCCACTCGTCGAAGTCCTCGCACCGCTCGTCCACGAAGGCCCGGTCGACCAGGCCCTCGGTGACGACCACGTGCGCCATGGCGTTCACGACGGCGACGTTGGTGCTGGGCCGCAGCTGGAGGTGGTGCTCCGCCTCGATGTGCGGGGAGCGGACCAGGTCGATGCGGCGCGGGTCGACGACGATGAGCTTGGCGCCCTCGCGCAGCCTGCGCTTCATCCGGGAGGCGAACACCGGGTGGCCGTCCGTGGGGTTGGCCCCGATCACCATGATGACGTCGGCCTCGGCGACGGACCGGAAGTCCTGCGTGCCGGCGGACTCGCCGAAGGTCTGCTTGAGTCCGTACCCCGTCGGGGAGTGGCAGACCCGGGCGCAGGTGTCGACGTTGTTGTTGCCGAAGGCGGCGCGCACCATCTTCTGGACGACGTAGACCTCTTCGTTGGTGCACCGCGAGGAGGTGATCGCGCCGATCGCGCCCGATCCGAAATGGTCCTGGAGCTCGCGCATCCGCCGGGCGACCGTGCCGATGGCCTCGTCCCACTCGACCTCGCGCCAGGGATCGGTGATCTTCTCCCGCAGCATGGGCTTCAGCACCCGGTCGGGGTGGCTGGCGTAGCCGAAGGCGAAGCGGCCCTTGACGCAGGAGTGGCCCTCGTTGGCGCCGCCGTCCTTGTACGGCACCATCCGCACGAGTTCGTCACCGCGCAGCTCGGCCTTGAAGGAGCAGCCGACCCCGCAGTACGCGCAGGTGGTGACCACCGAGCGGGTGGGCATGCCGAGCTCGACGACCGACTTCTCCTGCAGCGTCGAGGTGGGGCAGGCCTGCACGCACGCGCCGCAGGAGACGCACTCGGAGTCCATGAAGGACTCGCCGGCGCCCGGCGAGACCTTGGAGTCGAAGCCGCGCCCCTCGATGGTGAGCGCGAAGGTGCCCTGGACCTCGCCGCAGGCGCGGACGCAGCGGGAGCAGACGATGCACTTGGACGCGTCGAAGTCGAAGTAGGGGTTGGAGGTGTCCTTCTCGGCGGCGAGGTGGTTCTCGCCCTCGTAGCCGAAGCGGACCTGCCGCAGCCCGACCACGCCGGCCATGTCCTGCAGTTCGCAGTCGCCGTTGGCCGGGCAGGTGAGGCAGTCCAGCGGGTGGTCGGAGATGTAGAGCTCCATGACGCCCTGGCGGAGCTTGGCCACCTTGGGCGTCTGGGTGCTCACCTTCATCCCGTCCGCCACCGGTGTGGTGCAGGAGGCCGGGGTCCCCCGCCGGCCGTCGATCTCCACCACGCACAGCCGGCAGGAGCCGAACGGCTCGAGGCTGTCGGTGGCGCAGAGCTTGGGGATGTCGATGCCGGCGAGCGCGGCGGCGCGCATCACCGACGTGCCCTCGGGCACGGTCACCGGCAGCCCGTCCACCTCCACCGACACCGTCGCCGGTCCGGGTCGCTCCGGTGTCCCGAAGTCGGGTTCCTTGAGGAGTGTCATGCCGTGCCCTCCGTCCTGCCTCCATGGGCGTGCGTGCGGGGGATCGCCCGGCCGGGGTCGCGGGCGAGGAAGTCGTCGGGGAAGTGGGCTATGGCGCTGCGCACGGGCATCGGGGTGAGCCCGCCCATCGCGCACAGGGAGCCGTCGGTCATCAGCTCGCACAGGTCCTCGAGCAGGGCCAGGTTCTCGTCCCGCCGCTCACCGGCCACGATCTTGTCGATCGTCTCGACGCCGCGGACCGAGCCCACCCGGCAGGGAGTGCACTTGCCGCAGGACTCCTCGGCGCAGAACTCCATCGCGAACCGGGCCTGGGCGGCCATGTCGACGGTCTCGTCGAACACGACGACGCCGCCGTGTCCCAGCATCGCGCCGGCCTCGGCGAAGGCCTCGTACTCCATCGGCAGGTCGAACATCGTGGTCGGCAGGTAGGCGCCGAGCGGGCCGCCCACCTGCACCGTGCGGACCGGCCGCCCGGACAGGGTCCCGCCGCCGTACTCCTCGACCAGTTCGCGCAGGGTGACGCCGAAGGCGGTCTCCACGATGCCGCCGCGGGCGATGTTCCCGCCGAGCTGGAACACCTGGGTGCCGCGCGAGCGCTCCACGCCGAGTTCCTGGTAAGCCTTCGCTCCCTCGGCGAGGATGACCGGCACCGTGGCGAGGGTGAGGACGTTGTTGACGACCGTCGGCTTGCCGAACAGGCCCTCGATCGCGGGGATGGGCGGCTTGGCGCGGACGGTGCCGCGCTTGCCCTCCAGGCTCTCCAGCATGGAGGTCTCCTCGCCGCAGATGTACGCGCCGGCGCCGACGCGTACGTGCAGCTCGAAGTCGAGCGGGGAGCCGAGAACGCCCTTGCCGAGCCACCCCTGCTCGCGCGCGATCTCGATCGCCGCGCGCATCGTGGCCACCGCGTCGGGGTACTCGGAACGGATGTAGAGGTAGCCCTCGCGCGCGCCGACGGCGTGTGCGGCGATCGTCATGCCCTCGATGAGCATGAAGGGGTCGCCCTCCATGACCATGCGGTCGGCGAAGGTGCCGCTGTCGCCCTCGTCGGCGTTGCAGCACACGAACTTGAGGTCGTCGACGCAGTCCAGGACGGTCTTCCACTTGATGCCGGCCGGGAACCCGGCGCCGCCGCGGCCGCGCAGACCGGAGTCGGTGACCTCGGTGACGACGTCCGCTGGGGCCATGCCGAGGGCGGTGCGCAGTCCGGCCAGGCCGCCGTGGGCCAGGTAGTCCTCCGGCGAGAGGGGGTCGGTCACCCCCATGCGGGAGAAGGTGACGCGTGTCTGGCGGACCAGCCAGGGCAGTTCGTCGACGACGCCGAGGCGCAGCGGGTGGTCGCCGCCCTCCAGCATCCCCGCGGCCAGCAGCCCCTCGACGTCCGAGGGGGTCACCGGCCCGTATCCGATGCGGCCGGCCGGGGTGACCACCTCGACCAGCGGCTCCAGCCACAGCATGCCGCGCGAGCCGTTGCGCACCACCGCGACGGGCGCCCCCCGCTCCGCCGCGGCGCTCCGCAGCGCGTCCGCCACCTCGTCAGCGCCGACCGATCTGGCCGCCGAGTCACGCGGGACGTAGACCGTCACCGTGGAGTCGGAAGAGTCCTTCAACATGCGACCGTCCCCTTGAGGATGGAGCCCAACCGGGCCGTGTCCACTCGTCCGTACAACCGCCCGTCGACCTCGACCGCCGGGCCCAGGGCGCAGTTGCCGAGGCAGAAGACCTGCTCGAGGGTGACCGAGCCGTCCGGGCTCGTCTCCCCCGGCGCCAGTCCCGCCTCCCGCGCGTAGCCCACCAGCGCGTCGGCGCCGAGGGCCTGGCAGGCCTCGGCACGGCAGATGCGCACCGTCGACCGTCCCGCCGGCTCGCGGCGGAAGTCGTGGTAGAAGGTCACCACTCCGTGGACGTCAGCTCTGGAGAGGTTGAACTCGTCGGCGAGCACTGGTATCGCCTCTTCGGGTACGCACCCCAACTCGGCCTGCAGCGCGTGCAGGACCGGCAGCAGCGCACCGCGCTGATCCCGATGATCAGCCACAACCGTCCGGACCACGTCTTCGACCGTCATGTCACTCCCGCCGATCGTCATTGACCACTCCGCCTTCGCCAGGTCAGGGAGTTCCGGCGCGGGATCGTCACAGAACCGCTTCGCCTTCCCGACGGGGCCGGCAGTACACCGCGACGATACCGCATACAAACTTCTGCATACAGAATGCCGAGGCCAAGACTTTTCCCCAACACCCTGCACATGGCCGCAGGTTGCCCGTCCTGCCGTGTCGCGCCGTGTCCGCATGGTGCCGCAGCAGAAGGCATGCTGCATACCAAAACCTGTATACTGAAGCCTCCCGCCGCCGACGACCCCTCACGGCGGCCGCCAGTACGGAGCCGTCGACCCAACAGGCTCGGCGGCAGAACGGGGGAAGCATGCGCGAGGCCCTGACGGCCGCGGCGACCCACCGGGTCGCCCGTCCCGCACCGCTGCGCCAGGCCGTGTACGACGCCCTCATCGAACTCGTCATCAGCGGCTCCCTGACGCCCGGTCAGCACCTGGTCGAGGCCGAACTCGCCGAGCACCTCGACGTCTCCCGCCAGCCGGTGCGCGAGGCCCTGCAGCGGCTGCAGACCGACGGGTGGGTGGACCTGCGTCCGGCCCAGGGCGCCTTCGTCCACTCCCCCACCGAGGAGGAGGCCGCCCAGCTGCTCGGCGTCCGCTCGGTGCTGGAGACGTACTCGGCCCGGCTCGCCGCAGAGAACGCCAAGCCCGAGGACGTCGACCGCCTCTGGGAGCTGCAGGAGGAAGGTGAGGCGGCGCTCGCCGCGGGCGAGGTGGAGCGCCTGGTCGCGGCCAACACGGCGCTGCACTCCTGCATCACGTCCATCGCCGCCAACGCCGTGCTGGCGGAGCTCATCTCGCAGGTGAGCCGGAAGGTGCGGTGGTACTACACCCCCATCGCCAAGCCCCGCGGCAAGGACGCCTGGAAGGAGCACGCCCAGCTCATCAGGGCCATTGCCAAGGGCGACGCCGAGCGCGCCGGCGAGATCATGCGCAAGCACACCGAGCGCACCGGCGACTACCGCAAGGCGGTCGCGGCGGAGGCCGCGGCGCTGAACTGAACCGCTCCGTCCGCGGCCGCCGTGACCGGTCGTCCTGTGGCCGCGGGGGCCTCCGCCGCGACCGCCACGGAAGGGTGCACGGCCGCTGCGCCCACGGCGTCCCGCAGTGCGCACAGCCACGGCAGCACCGTGCGCAGCACGATGTCGCCGCCCACGCCGTCCTCCCCCAGCATCGCGTCGGCGGGGACGAGGACCGGGTCGGCGAGCACCGTCGCGGTGGCGCTGCCCTGCGGACCTGTGCCGTCCGGCCGAGCGGGGACGAAGAGGTCGGACGCGTGCGCCGGCACCAGCCACAGGGTCAGCCCGTCCGCGGTGTCGAGCGGCAGCGACGACCAGACGTAGCTGTCGGCCTCCCCCGCCGCGACCACCTCGCGCTTGCGGGCGCGCAGGGCCACCACCTCACCCGAGCGGGAGACCGACGCCCCGACGGCGCCGTCCGCGGCACCCGCACGGTCCGCCAGGGCGAGGCTGCTGAGGTGGCGTCCGACGGCGATCTCACCGCGCACCCAGGGGCTGCCGCACGCCTCGATCACGGCGACGGCAGCGTAGTGGGACTGCAGCACGGCCGCGGTCGCCGGGCAGGCCCCGGCGACCCGTGCGACGACCTCGGCGGCCTCGTCCACGCCCCGGCCACCGCCGCCAAGGTCGGCGGAGACGGTCAGCCCGAGCAGTCCGGCCTCGCCCAGGGCGGTCACCGAGCCGCGCGGAAACCTCCCCTCCCGGCCGGTCCGCTCGGCACGGGGTGCGATGACGTCGCTCAGGACACGGGGCAAGGCGTTGCGGTACGACACGAGGTGACCCCCTCGGGGAACGGTTGCTGATCTGCCCTCAGGCAGCGGACGTGGGCACGACGGCGGACGGGGCGGCCGCACACGCCGAGGCGTGCTCGCCGGCCGCCCCGCCACCCGTACGCGCGGACCAGCCGCCGGGAGCAGCCGTCCCGCGTCTCCCGGCGGATTTGCCGTCCGCCGGTCCGCGCGCGGGTCTCGGGGGGCGTCGCCGCCCCGGGTGGCTCAGGGCCGCGGGTCGATCTCCCGCAGGAGCCCTGTCGCGACATCGAACACAAAGCCCCGTACGTCGTCGGTGTGGGGCAGGAAGGGAGAGGTGCGCACCCGCCGCATCGACTGCCGGACGTCCTGGTCGACGTCCTGGAAGGCCTCCACCGCCCACGCGGGACGCTGGCCGACCTCCATCTCGAGCTCGTGCCGGAAGCCCTCGGTGAGGGTCTGCAGACCGCAGCCGGTGTGGTGGATCAGCACCACGCTGCGGGTCCCGAGGGCGCGCTGGCTGATGGTCAGGGAGCGGACGGTGTCGTCGGTGACCACGCCGCCGGCGTTGCGGATGGTGTGGCAGTCGCCCAGTTCCAGACCGAGGGCGGCGTGCAGGTCGATCCGGGCGTCCATGCAGGCGACCACGGCCACCTGCAGCACGGGCCGGGCGCCCATGCCGGGGTCGGTGAACCCCGCGGCGTACTTGCGGTTGGACTCCACGAGGCGGTCGGTGACCGTCTGCTCGCCCGGGGTGCCGCCACCGGGCTGCAGGGACCCGTACGTTGACGTCGACATGGCTGTGGTGCGCTCCTTTTCTGGTGCGGCCGCCACGTGCTCGAAGCGTTCACGGAAGCGGCCGGTTCGGGGTGGACCACGGCGGCCGCCGCCGATCACGCGCCGTCCCGCCGGTCGATAGACGGGGTGAATCAACGCAGGCCGGACGGGAGGGCGCAGCGGCCCCGGTACGGCGGAGGGATCCGCCGGGGGGACGGGTCGCGCACCTGGCGCCGCCCCTACGGCGGAAGGTCGCACCGCCGGGTCGTCCCGCTGCCTGCGGGACGGCGCGCGTGGTCCGCGGTCATGGTCAGATCACTCCCTGCGCCTTGAGCCCCGCCAGT
>NZ_JBYIQP010000037.1:0-55134 GCF_057707665.1 Actinacidiphila sp. bgisy167
GCCGGGGGGTGTGCGCTGTCGCGCACACCGCCCGGCCTCCTGTGCGACGTGTCCCGGTCGGTCACCGGCACAGAGGCGCCGGACAGGCCCTCAGGCGCCAGGGAGCTCAGCGCTTGAGCAGGAAGGTGAAGTCACCGGAGCGCTTGCCGCTCAGCCGGGCCGCCGAGACGATCTTCCCCTCTTCCGCCAGTCTCTCGACCCCGGCCCGCGAAAGACCGCACCCCTCGGCGATCAGACGGAGCGGCCGGACGGGGATCCGCGCCGCGAAGCGGACCGAGACCTCGAGCACCTCGCGGTCCGCACGATCCGATCCGCCCGTGTCGAGACGCCAGGCGCCGTCCCAGTCGAGGGCGATGCGGTTGCGGCGCCGCACGACCGCGTCCTGGAGCAGTACGGCTGCCAGACCGGCGTCGTTGTCGTGCAGCCGGTCCAGCAGTCCGGAGCGGACGGAGCGCACATGCGCCCGCTCGAAGACCGTGAGCTTCGCCGTCTCCCCGCACCCGGTGCAGAGCATCAGGAGCCAGGCGTCGAGGAGTTTGTGGTTGGCGTTGACGCGGAACTTGCCGTTCGGCCGGAATCGTCCGGACGGGCACGCGTGGCAACGCCGGAGAACGAGTGGCAGGCAGGTGGGAACGACCACCCAGTTGTCGAGCACAGAAGTACACCGTTTTCAGTGAGAGTCCGCAGCAGAAAGCAGCGCGGAGCACAGGTGCGACGCGCGACAGATCAGCACTCGGGGAGGTCTCACACGGTGTACAACGGACGTCCTTTCCTGGGCGGCTCGGTCCGGCAGCACCATAAGGGCGGTCCCCGGTTCCGCTCCACTGGTTTTCCTCGCGGCCGGCGCTCTTGCCGTGACGTCGGTGGACTCGCTGCGGCACAAGGGGGCCGGCCCGCATGGCGCGGGTCGGCCCCCTTGTGCCGCGGGCGCCTTCTCAGCGGCCCTCGACGAGGCTCTTCGGGCGCAGGTCCGTCCAGTGGGTCTCGATGTACTCCATGCACTCCTGGCGGGCGGCCGGCCCGTGGGCGACCGTCCAGCCCGCCGGGACGGCGACGAAGTCCGGCCACAGGCTGTGCTGGCCCTCGGCGTTGACCAGGACGGAGTAGACGCCGTCGGGGTTCTCGAAGGGGTTGGTGCTCATCAGGTGGTTTCCTTCCGTGTGACCAGGGCCTCGAGGGCCCGGAACCAGGTCTGCGCCAGATCCCGGACGGCCTCCTCGGTGAGGAGTTCGCCGGCGTAGGCCCAGTGGGCGCTCAGTTCGGGGCCGCCGGGGCGGTCCTCGGTGAGGGCGTTGAGGGTGAGGGCGTGGGACATCGGCATCCCGGGGTCGGCGTCGAGGTCGGCGGCGTCGCCCTCCGGCGCGTACGACCAGTCGGCGGCCTCGGGGACGTCGAAGCGGCCCATGTAGTTGAACTCGATCTGCGGTTCGGCGAGCCGGGCCAGTTCGGGGCCGGTGACCGGGTTGAGGTGCCGCAGCAGGCCGTGTCCGACGCCGCCCGCCGGCAGGGCGGTCAGGTGCTCGCGGACGCGGGCGACGGCCTCGTCGGGGTCGAGGCCCGCGGGGCCCGGGTCGAGGCGGACGGGGACGACGCTGGTGAACCAGCCGACGGTGCGGGACAGATCGGCGTCTCCCGCTAGTTCCTCCTCGCGGCCGTGGCCTTCGAGGTCGACGAGGACGGCGCTGCCGGGCTGCGCGCCGAGCACCCTGGTCCGCCAGTCGGCGACGGCCCGCGCGAAGGCGGTCAGCAGCACGTCGTTGACGCTCGCGCCGTACGCGGCGGGCACCCGCCCGAGCAGGGGTCCGGTGATGTCGGCGGGCAGGGTCAGCGTCAGGTAGCGGGTGCTCTCCACGGTGTCGCGTTCCGTGTCCAGCGGGCGGGCCAGCGGCAGGCGCGCCCCGTCGGCGAGGACCGAGGCCCAGCGGGGCAGTTCGTCCTCGCGGGCGGGCTCGAGGGCGCGGGCGGCGAGCAGTTCGCTCCAGCGCCGGAAGGAGACGTCCACGGGCGGCAACTGCGGGGGGCGGCCCGCCGCTACGGCCGCCCAGGCGGCCTCCAGGTCGGGAAGGAGGGTGCGCCAGGACACGCCGTCGACCACGAGGTGGTGCAGGAGCAGCAGCAGCCGTCCGGGCTGCCCGGGGCCGGAGTCGAACCACACGGCGCGCACCATGGCGCCGGTGTCCGGGTCGAGTCCGGCCCGCGCGGTGCGGGCGTGGGCGGAGACCGCCTCCCTCAGGCCGGTGTCGTCCATGCCCGCGACATCGGCGCGGGCGAGCCAGGTCGCCACGTCGACGGCGTCCGGGGCGGGTACGCGCAGCGCCCACTGCTCGCCGCGCTCGCCCTCATGGCACGGCCTGGTGCGTGTGCGTTCCAGGCGGGCGCGGAGCATGTCGTGCCGGTCGGCCACGGCGCGCAGGACCGCCAGCAGGCCGTCCTCGTCCAGCGTGGCCGGAGTGCGCAGGAGGGCGGCCTGGTGGTAGCCCCAGATCGGGCCGCCGCGCTCGCGCAGGGCGTGCATGATCGGGGTGAGCGGGACGAGGCCGGTGCCGTCGTCGTGGGCGCGTACGCGTGCGTCGCCTGCGACCGGGACGGCGGCCTCGGCGAGCGAGGCCACGTCGCGGTGCCGGAAGACCTGGCGGGGGGTGATCCGCAGCCCTGCCGCGCGGGCCCGGCTGACGAGTTGCATCGCCACGATGCTGTCGCCGCCGAGGGCGAAGAAGTCGTCGTCGGTGCCGACGGCCGCCGCGGGCAGGCCGAGTACCTCGGCGACGAGGCCGCACAGGGTGCGTTCGGTGGCGTTGACTGGCCTGCGGCCGCCGGTGCCGGCGGTGAAGTCCGGGGCAGGCAGCGCCCCGCGGTCCAGTTTGCCGTTCGGCAGCAGCGGCAGCCGCTCCAGGACGACCACGGCCGCGGGGACCATGTACTCGGGCAGGGTGGCCGCCACGTGGGCGCGCAGCGCGGCGGGGTCGGCCGTCCGGCTTGCGGCGGGGACGACGTAGCCGACGAGCTGCCGGAGGCGGGGCCGGTCCTCGCGGGCGGTCACGACGACCTGTGCGACGGTGCCGTGCGCGGCAAGGGCGGTCTCGACCTCGCCGAGCTCGACCCGGTAGCCGCGGATCTTGACCTGGTCGTCCGAGCGGCCGGCGTACTCCAGATGCCCCTGCTCGGTCCACCGGGCGAGGTCGCCGGTGCGGTACATGCGCGCGCCGGGCGGACCGTAGGGGTCGGCGACGAAGCGCTCGGCCGTCAGGTCCGGTCGGCCAAGGTAGCCGCGGGCCAGCCCGGGGCCGGACAGGTGGAGCTCGCCGGTGGCGCCGGGCGGGACCAGGCGCAGCGACGCGTCGAGGACGTACGCCCGCGTGCCGTGCACCGGGCGGCCGACCACCGGGCGTTCGCTGTCGCGGACCCGCCCGACGAGGGCGTCGACGGTGGCCTCGGTCGGCCCGTACAGGTTGAAGGCCTCGGTGGACTCCAGTGCCGCCAGGCGCGCCCAGAGGGCGTCCGGCACGGCCTCACCGCCGACGCCGACCACGGCGGGCGGGCGGTGGCCGTCCTGGAACAGGCCGGCGTCCGCCATCTGCGCGAGCAGCGAGGGGGTGACCTCGATGAAGTCCAGCTCATCGGCCCGGACGAGGGCGGCGAGCCGCTCCGCGTCGCGGCGCGTCTCGTCGTCCACGAGGTGCAGCGCGTGCCCGTCGAGCAGCCACAGCTGCGGCTGCCATGAGGCGTCGAAGGAGAACGACCAGGCGTGCCCGACCCGCAGCCGGCGGCGGCCCGTCAGCTCCTTGGCGCGGTCGTGGAGGTCGTGGCGGTGGCTGTGGAAGAGGTCGGCGAGGCCGCGGTGGGTGACGACGACGCCCTTGGGACGGCCCGTCGAGCCCGAGGTGTGGATGACGTACGCCGGGTGGTCGGGCTCCGGGGCCTGCGGCTCCGCTTCGGGAAGCCCGTCGAGGGCGTCCAGGTGGAGCACGGGCACGCCCGTGTCCGGCAGCGAAGCGGCGAGTCCGGTCGCGGTGAGGATCAGCCGAGGGCGGGCGTCGGCGAGCATGTCGCGCACACGGTCGGCGGGCAGGTCGGCGTCGATCGGCAGATAGGCGGCGCCCGCCGCCAGGACGGCCAGGATCGCCGTGATGTGGTCGGCGGTACGCGGCAGCGCCAGGGCCACGAACTCCTCGGGGCCCGCGCCCGCACCGGCCAGCACGCGCGCCAGCCTGCCGACACGTGCGGCCAGTTCCGCGAAGGTCCACGTGACGGAGGCGTCGGTGACGGCGACCGCGTCCGGGGAGGCGGCTGCCTGCGCGGTGAACAGGGCGGGGACGGTGCCCTCGCCGGACCGCTGGGGCAGGTCCGTGCCGTTCCAGGTCTCCAGCAGCAGGCGCCGGTCGGCGCCGGTGAGGATGTCGATGCCGCCGACGGGGGTGTCCGGGTCGGCGGCCATCGCGGCAAGGACGGCGAGCATGGCCGACGTGATGCGCCCGGCCGCCGCGGCGGCGATCAGGTCGGGGCGGAACTCGGCGGTCAGACGCAGGCGTTCGGCGGGCTCGACAGCCCACGCGAAGGGGTAGTGGGTGGCGTCGTCGTGCTCGCGCACGCGCAGGCGCAGGCCCGCCTCGTCGGCGTCCTCCGCGACCGGGTAGGACTCGAAGACCATCAGCGTGTCGAAGAGGTCGCCGAGCCCGGCGCCGCGCTGGATGTCGGCGAGGCCCAGGTGCTGGTGCGGCAGCAGCCGTGCCTGCTCGTCCTGCAGCCGGTCCAGGAGGGCGCCGACCGGCTCCCGGTCGCTGAGCCGGACGCGTACCGGCACGGTGTTGATGAACAGGCCGATCATGGCCTCGACGCCGTCCAGCTCCGGTGGCCGGCCCGCGACCGTCGCGCCGAACACCACGTCGTCGCGGCCCGTGAGCCGGGACAGCACGACCGCCCAGGCGGCCTGTACGAGGGTGTTGACGGTGAGCCCGCGGCGGCGGGCGAGCGCGCGGAGCGCCTCCGTCAGCTCCTCCCCGGCCTCAACGGTGCGGGTGTGCGGGACGACCGGGGACCGGCCGGAGTCGGCGGGCGCCAGGCGGGTGGGCTCGTCGAGCCCGGCCAGTGCGGCGGACCAGGCCGCGGCGGCGGCGTCCTTGTCCTGGCGGGACAGCCAGCGCAGGTAGTCGCGGTAGGGGGCGGTGGGGGGCGGCGCGGTCCCGTCGTGGAGGGCGGTGAGTTCCGCCGCCAGCAGCGGCACCGACCAGCCGTCGAGCAGCAGATGCTGGTGCGAGAGGACGAGGCGGTGGTCGCCGTCGCCGGTCCGCGCCAGCAGCAGCCGCAGCAGCGGCGGTTCCGCGGGGTCGAAGCGGCGCCGCTCCTGCAGCAGCAGGCGCTCCCACTCCTCGTCGGGGTCGGTGGCCGTCGTGAGGTCGATGTGCCGCCACGGCAGCGGCGCGGAGCGCGGCACGACGGCCACGGGGCGGCCGGAGGACAGGTGGCGGAAGCCCGCGCGCAGGTTCTCGTGCCGCTCGAGCAGGGCCTGTCCGGCGGCCCGCAGCCGCTCGGGGTCGAGCGCGCCCTCGATGTCGTAGGACACCTGGACGGTGTAGACGTCGGGGTGCTGCTGGTCGCCGGAGTCGAAGGAGGCGCCGGAGTCGAAGGAGGCGTGGAAGAGCAGACCGGTCTGGAGCGGGGTGAGCGGCAGAGGCTCGACGGCCCCGAAACGGGCGAGTTCGGTGCGTTCGGCGTCGGTGAGGTCCGGCAGCGGCACGGCGTCGTCGGCGGTGTCCGGGCGGACGGTGTCCACGGCGACGGCGGCCAGGCCCGCGGGGGTCTTGTGGCGGAAGACGTCGCGGGGGGTGATCGTCAGGCCGGCGGCGCGGGCCCTGACGACGAGCTGCATGGCGACGATGCTGTCCCCGCCCAGCCGGAAGAAGTCGTCGTCCGCACCGACCCGCTCGAGGCCCAGGACGGCGGCGACGAGCTCGCACATGCGCTCCTCGCGGGCGGTGCGCGGCTCGGCCGTCCCGACCTCGGCGGCGAAGTCGGGCGCGGGCAGCGCGGCACGGTCGAGCTTGCCGTTCGGCGTGAGCGGGAGGGCGTCCAAGGCGACGAAGGCGGCGGGCACCATGTGCTCCGGCAGCGCGGCGGCCGTGTGGGCGCGCAGCTCCGCCGGGTCGGGCTGCTGCCGCGGGGTGGGGACGGCGTAGGCCACCAGGCGACCTTCGCGGGGCACGACGACGGCCGAGGCGACCGCGGGGTGCCGGGCCAGGACGGCTTCGATCTCGCCCGGTTCGACGCGGAAGCCGCGCAGCTTGACCTGGTCGTCGACGCGGCCCAGGTACTCCAGCTCGCCGTCGCGGGTCCAGCGGGCGCGGTCGCCGGTGCGGTACATGCGGCTGCCGGGTTCCCCGAAGGGGTCGGCGACGAAACGTTCACCGGTCAGGCCGGGGCGGCCGAGGTAGCCGTGCGCGAGCTGGACCCCGGCGAGGTACAGCTCCCCCGGGACGCCCGGGGGGACCGGGCGCAGCGAGGCGTCCAGCACATAGGCGCGGGTGTTCCACACCGGGCGGCCGATCGGCACCGTGGCCGCGCCCGGCGCGACGCGGTGGGCGGTGACGTCGACGGACGCCTCCGTCGGGCCGTACAGGTTGTGCAGCGCGGCGGCGCCCAGCACCTCGTGGAAGCGGCCGGCCAGCGCGGCGGGCAGCGCCTCGCCGCTGCAGATCACGCGGCGCAGGCCCGTGCAGCCGGCCGCGGCGGGCTCGTCGAGGAAGGCGCGCAGCATCGACGGCACGAAGTGGGCCGTGGTGACGCCGCCGTCCTGGATCAGCCGCGCCAGGTAGGCCGGGTCCTTGTGGCCTTCGGGGCGGGCCACGACCAGTGTCGCGCCGGTGGTCAGCGGCCAGAAGAACTCCCACACCGACACGTCGAAGCTCGACGGCGTCTTCTGCAGCACGCGGTCATCGGCGGTCAGGCCGTAGGCGTCCTGCATCCACAGCAGGCGGTTGGCGATGCCTTCCTGGGGTACGACGACGCCCTTGGGGCGGCCGGTCGAGCCGGAGGTGTAGATGACGTACGCCGGGTGGCGCGGGTCGTACGCCTGCGGGAGCGCGCCGGTGGGGGCGTCCGCCGCCGGAGCGCCGTCGGCGTCGACGGGCAGGCGCGGCGCGCCGGTGTCCGGCAGGGCGACGCCGTCGGTGGTGACCACGCACACCGGGCGGGCGTCGGCGAGCATGAACGCCAGCCGCTCGGCGGGGTATTCGGTGTCCAGCGGGAGGTAGGCGCCGCCCGCGCGGTGCACGGCGAGCAGGGCGACGACCAGGGCCGCCGAGCGCGGCAGGGCGACGGCCACCGTGGACTGCGGCCCGACGCCCGCGCCCGCGAGGACGCGGGCGAGCCGTTCGACCCGGGCGTCCAGCTCCGCGTAGGTGACGGCGGTGTCCTCGACGACCAGCGCGACCGCGGACGGGGTGGCGGCGACTTGGGCGCGGAACAGCTCGGGCAGGGTGCGGACGGGCAGGGCGTGGTGGGTGGCGTTCCACTCCTCCAGCACGCGGGCGCGCTCCTCCTCGCCGAGGACGTCGATCCGGCCGGCCGGCAGCTCCGGCTCGGCCGCGACCTGCTCCAGCAGCCGTTCCATGCGGCGGGCGAGGAGTTCGGCGGTCGGGCGGTCGAAGAGGTCGGCGCTGTACTCGATCCACCCCTGGATGCCGTGGCCTTCGCCCTGCTCGGCGAAGTCGAAGCCGAGGTCGAACTTGGCGGTGCCCTCGGGGAGCGGCTCCGGCCGCACCGCAAGGCCCGGCAGCACGGGCACGCCGGACCGCTCGGCGAGGTGGACGACCATCACCTGGAACAGCGGGTGACGGGCCAGGGAGCGGTCCGGGTTGATCGCTTCGACCAGCCGCTCGAAGGGCAGTTCCTGGTGTTCGTACGCGGCCAGGTCGGCCGTCCGGACGCGGCGCAGCAGCTCCGCGAAGCCCGGGTCGCCGGACAGGTCGGTGCGCAGCACGAGGGAGTTGACGAAGAAGCCGACCACCCCCTCCAGGCGCTCGTCGGCGCGTCCGGAGACGGGCGCGCCGAGCGGGATGTCGTCGCCCGCGCCGAGCCGGTGGAGCAGGGCGGCGACGGCGGCCTGGCAGACCATGAACAGGGTGGCGCCCTCGCGGCGGGCGAGCGCGCGCAGGGCGCGTTCCTGCTCGGGCCGGACGGTGAAGCCCACGGTGCCGCCGGTGTGCGAGGGCTCCTGGGGGCGCGGCCAGTCGGTGGGCAGCGCCAGCTCGACCGGGAGGTCGCGCAGGGTGCGCGTCCAGTGGGCGAGCAGGTCGTCGCCGGAGTGCTCCAGGAGCTCGCGCTGCCAGAGGGTGTAGTCGGCGTAGGTCACCGGCAGCGGCGCCCAGTCGGGGGCGCGGCCGGCGGTGCGTGCGGCGTAGGCGGCGCCGAGGTCGGCGAGCAGGGCCCGGTCGGACCACTCGTCGGTGGCGATGTGGTGCAGGACCAGCAGCAGCACATGCTCGTCCGGACCGGTCGCGGACAGGGCCGCGCGCAGCGGGAGTTCCCGCTCCAGGGCGAAGGGCCGGGCGGCGAGGGCGGACAGCTCACCGGGCGCGGCGGTGCCGAGCGTCACACGCGCCTGCTGCGGGGCGAGCACGTGCTGATGGGGAACGCCGTCCACGGCCGGGAAGACCGTGCGCAGGGCGGGGTGGCGGGCGACGAGGTCGTTCAGCGCGGCTTCCAGCGCGGCGCGGTCGAGGGCGCCGGTCAGGCGCCAGGCTGACGGGAGGTGGTACGAGGGATCGGCGGGGTCGACCTGGTGCAGCAGCCACAGGCGGCGCTGGGCCGAGGACAGCGGCAGCCGCTCGGGCAGGGCGCGGCCCGGGGTCAGGGCCGGACGCTCCTCGGCGCCGGGACCGTCCAGGAGGGCGTCGAGCCGGGCGGCGGTGGGGGCGTCGAACACGGCGCGCGGCGTCACCTCGGCGCCGAGCGCGGTGCGGATGCGGCCGGCCAGGCGCATCGCGAGCAGCGAGTGGCCGCCGAGTGCGAAGAAGTCCTCGTCGACGCCGACCCGGTCCAGCCCCAGCACGGCGGCGAACTCCCCGGCCAGCAGCTCTTCGCGCGGTGTGCGGGGCAGGCGCCCCCCGGCCACCGGTGACAGGTCCGGCGCGGGCAGCGCGGCATGGTCCAGCTTGCCGTTGACGGTGCGCGGCAGGGCCGACAGCGTGACGAACGCCGTGGGCACCATGTGCTCGGGCACGGCGGCGGCGACGTGCGCGCGCAGCGCTGCCGGTTCCAGGGCGTGGCCGGAGACGGGGACGAGGTAGGCGACGAGGCGCGGCACGCTCGGGGTGTCCTCGCGGACGACGACGGCGGCCGCCGACACGCCCGGTGCGGCGGTCAGCACGGACTCGATCTCCCCGGGCTCCACACGGAAGCCGCGGATCTTCACCTGGTCGTCGGTGCGGCCCAGGAAGTGCAGGGCCCCTGCCGCGTCCCGCCGCGCCAGGTCACCGGTGCGGTACATCCGCTCGCCGGGCTCCCCGAAGGGGTCGGCGACGAAGCGCTCGGCCGTCAGGTCCGGCCGGCCCAGGTAGCCGCGGGCCAGGCCCGGTCCCGCGAGGTAGACCTCGCCGGGCACGCCGGGCGGCACCGGGCGCAGCCGCTCGTCGAGGACGTACGCGCGGGTGTTGTCCAGCGGCGCCGCTGACTCGGGGGAGCCGCTGTGCCGCCCGTAGGCGTCGACGGAGCACTCGGTGGGCCCGTACAGGTCGTGCGCCTGGGTGCCGGGGAGCGCGGCCAGCCGCCGCCACAGGGCGGGCGGGGCGGCCTCGCCGCCGACGGTGAGGACGGCGGGCGCGTAACCGCCCGGGGCGAGAAAGCCGTGGTGCGTGAGCTCGGCGAGGTAGGTCGGGGTGAGGTCGACGTAGTCGGCGCCGATCGCTGCCAGGTGCGTGAGGAGCGCGGCCGGGTCGGTCATCGCCGTCTCGTCCACGACGTGCAGTTCGTGCCCGGCGAGCAGCCACAGCAGCGGGTCCCAGGAGGCGTCGAAACCGAACGACGCGGTGTGCGCGGCTTTCAGCACCTCGCGGCCGGTGGCGCGGACGGCCGGCGCGATCATGTCGCGCAGGTGCGCCCCGTAGAGGTTGGACAGGCCCCGGTGGGTGCCGACGACGCCCTTGGGGGTGCCGGTGGAACCGGAGGTGTAGATCGTGTACGCGGCGCCCAGGGCCGGGTATCGGTCCGGATGCGCGAAGCCGGCCCCGGGCTGCGGCCCGTCCGGCAGCAGCACCCGCGCGGTGCCGGGGGCGGCCGGGAGGCGTCCGGCGAGGTCGGCGGTGGTCAGCAGGCAGACCGCACCCGCGTCACGCAGCATGAACTCCAGGCGCTCGGCGGGCAGGGCGCTGTCCAGCGGCAGATAGGCGGCGCCGGAGGCGAGGACGCCGAGGATCGCGGGAACCATGGCGTGCCGCGGCAGCGCGAGGCCGACCACGGCGCCCTCGGCGGCGCCGTGACGGCGCACCAGGGCGGCGAGGGCGGTGACCCGCTCGCCCAGTTCGGCGAAGGTCAGCGCGCCGGAGGCGGTCACCAGGGCGGTGCGCTCCGGGTGCGCCCGGACGGTGTCGGCGAGGATCTCGGGCACCGCGCGGTCCTCCGCGGGATACCGCGCGGTGTCGTTCCAGGTGACGGCGGCGGCCTCGTGCTCGGCGGAGGTGAGCAAATCATACGCGGCCAGCGGGAGGTCGGGACGGGCAGCGGCCTGCCGCAGCAGCAGGACGAGCCGCTCCACGAGCAGGGCGGCCGTGGCCTCGTCGGCGAGGTCGGTGGCGTACTCCAGAAGGAGGGCCGGCGGGCGCCGTTCGCCGTGGTCGACGAAGGTGAAGTCGAGGTCGAACTTGGCCGTACCGGTGTGCGTGTCGTGCCACTCGGTGGGCAGGCCGAGGACGTCGGGGTCGCCGTCGGGGCGGTGGTGGTAGCCGAGCATCACCTGGAACAGCGGGTTGCGGCCGGCCGCGCGCGGCGGGTTCACCGCCTCCACGACCCGGTCGAAGGGCAGGTCCTGGTGCTCGAAGGCCTCCAGAGCCGACTCTCGCACTCGGGCGAGAAGCTGGCGAAAGGTCAGGTCCGTGCCCGACAGGTCGGTGCGCAGCACGAGGGTGTTGACGAAGAAGCCGACGAGGTCGTCCAGGCCGCTGTCGGTGCGGCCGGCGATGGGCGCGCCCAGCGGGATGTCCGTACCCGCGCCGAGCCGGTGGAGCAGCGCGGCGGTCGCGGCCTGGAAGAGCATGAACATGCTCGTGCCGCTCGCCGCGGCCAGCTCCCGCAGTTCCCGGCCCAGGTCGGCCGGGAGCGCGCCGCGCACGACCGCCCCGGAGCCGGTGGGCGCGGCGGGACGCGGCCGGTCCAGCGGCAGCGCCAGTTCCTCGGGCAGGTCGCGCAGCCGCTCGGTCCAGTAGGCGAGCTGTGCGTCGCCGACCGCGCCGAGCAGGCGCTCCTGCCAGAGCGTGTAGTCCGCGTACTGGACCGGCAGCGGCCGCCAGTGGGGGGCGGAGCCCGCGGCACGGGCGGCGTAGGCGCCCGACAGGTCCGCCAGGAAGGGGCGGTCGGACCACTCGTCGGTGGTGATGTGGTGCAGCACGACGGCCACCACGTGGTCGTCGGCGCCGACCCGGAACACCTCGCACCGCAGGGGCAGTTGCCGCGCCAGGTCGAAGGGGCGCCGCTGGGCGGCCTCGATGAGCCCCGCGAGGTCGGCCTCGGCGCAGTCGGCGACGGTGAACGCGGGCACGGCGTCGCCGGCGGGGACGATCCGCTGGTACGGCTCGCCCTCCGCCTCCCCGACGAGGGTGCGCAGCGCCTCGTGGCGGCCCGCGACGTCGGCCAGGGCCTGGCGGAGCGCGTCGGTGTCAAGGGCGCCACGCAGCCGGAAGACGAGCGGGAAGGTGTAGGCGGCGCCACCGCCGGTGAGGCGTTCCACGAGCCACAGGCGGCGCTGCGCGGCGGACAGCGGCACGTGCCCGGACCGTTCGGCGGCCGCGGTGAGCGCGGGACGGGCGGTCCTGGCCGGGTCCGCGCGGTCCGCGAGGCGGGCGGGCGTCGGGGCCTCGAACAGGTCGCGGACGGCGAGTTCGGCGCCGAGCTCGGCGCGGGCCCGGCTGACCAGGCGGGTGGCGAGCAGCGAGTGGCCGCCGAGGTCGAAGAAGTCGTCCTCGGCGCCCACCGACGCCAGTCCGAGCACCTCGGCGAACAGGCGGCACAGCACCTCTTCCCGGGGGGTGCACGGCCCGCGCCCGCCGCCGAGGGCCCCGGCCGGCTCGGCGTCGGGCAGCGCCCGCACGTCGAGCTTGCCGTTGGCGTTCATCGGCAGCCGCTCGACGGTGACGAAGGCCGAGGGGACCATGTACTCGGGCAGGACGCGCTTGAGGTCCTCGCGCAGCACGCGGACGAGGGCGCTCGCGTCGCGGGCCGCCGCCGGGTCGTTGGTGTACGGGGCGCTGCCGCCGCCCGGCCGGTACAGCCCGGCGGTGGTCCCCGTGGTGCCGGAGGGCACGAACACGGCCTCGTAGGTGCCCGTCTCCGCGCCCCAGGTGGTGAGCACGCGGTAGCCGAGACCGGCGCCCAGGTCGTGCAGGGCCTCCGGGTCGACGCCGTCGGGCCGCAGCCGGCCGTCCGGCACGCCGGTGACGCGCAGCCGCTCCGGCCGCTCTTCACGCAGCCGGTCGGGCAGACCGGGCGACCATGCCGCCTCGGGCTCGTCGCCGAGCCGGAGAGCTGGCTCTCCGCGGTAGAGCACGGCGTCATAGCGGTGCCGGGTCAGCTCGTTGTGGTGGCGTCCGCGCTTGGTGCGCAGGTCGAGGCCGTAGCCGAGGCCCGCGAAGAAGTCCGGATCCACCAGGAGTTCCTTCTCCAGGCGCAGGCCGCGCTCCACGGCCCGCTCGAGCTCCGCGCCGGCGGCGCCGCGGGCGCGCTGGATCTCGGTGTGGAAGGTGCGGGCGAGCCGCAGATTGCGGACGTCGCCGACGAAGAGCGCGCCACCGGGGGCGAGCAGGTCCATGGCGCCGCGCAGGACCGTCTCCAGGTAGGCAGCGCTCGGGAAGTACTGGATCACGGAGTTGACGACGACGGTGTCGAAGGAGCCGGTGGGCAGCCCCTCCAGGTCGTCGGCGGGGCGGCAGCGCAGCTCGACCTTGGCGGCGAGGTCCGGGGCGCGCCGCAGCTCCTCGCCGATCTTGCGGATGACGGGGGCGGCGAAGTCGGTCGCCCAGTACGCCTCGGCGTCCGGCGCCAGCCGGGACAGCAGCAGGCCGGAGCCGACGCCGATCTCCAGGATGCGGCGCGGGCGCAGTTCGCGGATGCGGGCGACGGTGGCCTCGCGCCATGCGTGCATCTCGTCGAAGGGGATGGGCCGCCCGTCGTAGGAGCTGTCCCAGCCCGCGTACTCCTCGGTGAGGACGGCGGTGGAGATCTCCTCGTACTCGTCGCAGTAGATCTCCTGCCATTCGCCGACCTGGGCGTGCTCGGTCATGGCGCGTTCGGCGGCGCCGGCGGGGGCGGGTACGACGTAGCCGGTCAGCCGGTCGTCGCGGACGACGACGGCGGCCTGGGCGACGCGCGGGTGGCGGCTGAGGGCGCTCTCGATCTCGCCGGGCTCGACGCGGTGGCCGCGGATCTTGACCTGGTCGTCGGTGCGGCCGAGGAAGTCCAGGTTGCCCTCCGGGCCCCGCCGCACCAGGTCGCCGGTGCGGTACATCCGCTCGCCGGGCTCGCCGAAGGGGTCGGCGACGAAGCGCTCGGCCGTGAGCCCCGGCCGGTCGAGGTAGCCGCGGGCCAGGCCGATGCCCGCGATGTACAGCTCGCCGGGGACGCCGTCCGGCACCGGGCGCAGCCAGGAGTCGAGGATGTGGGCGCGGGTGCCGCGGATGGGGCGGCCGACGGTGGGGGTCGCGCTGTCGCGGGTGCCGCCGCCGAGGGTGTTGATGGTGTACTCGGTCGGGCCGTACAGGTTGTAGCCGTAGGTGCCCTCCGTGTCGCGCAGCCGCGTCCAGACCGTCTCGGGGACGGCCTCGCCGCCGAGCAGCACCAGCGGCGGGACGTGCCCTTCGAGCAGCCCCTCCTCGATGAGCAGCCGGGCGTAGGTCGGCGTGACGTTGACGACGTCGATGCGGTGCCGCTCGCAGTAGGCGGTCAGGGCCTGCGCGTCACGCCGCAACTCCTCGTCGCAGACGTGCACTTCGTGGCCCTCGACGAGCCATAGCAGCTCCTCCCAGGACATGTCGAAGGCGAAGGAGACGGTGTGCGCGACTCGCAGCCGCCGCCCGCCCGCCGACGCGATCGCCGGGGCGAAGATCTCCTTCTGGTGGTTGAGCCGCATGTTCGTCAGTCCCCGGTAGGGGGTGACGACGCCCTTGGGGCGGCCGGTGGAGCCGGAGGTGTAGATGACGTACGCCGGGTGCTCCAGGCTGAACTCGACCTCGACCGGGGCGTCGGAGAGTCCGGTGAGTTCGGCGGCGACGGCCGGGTCGTCGAGGAGCAGGCGCTGCGTGCCGGCGTCCAGGGTCGCCGAGACGGCGGCGTTCGTCAGCAGCAGCAGCGGCCGGGCGTCCTCCAGCATCAGGGAGAGCCGGCCGGCCGGGTGGTCGAGCTCCAGCGGCAGGTAGGCCGCGCCGGTGCGCAGCACCGCGAAGAGGGCGACGACCATCTCGGCGGAACGCGGCAGACCGAGCGCGACGACCTTCTCCGGGCCCGCGCCGCGGGCGAGCAGCAGCCGGGCCGTGCGGTTCACGGCCGCGTCGAGTTCGGCGTAGGTGAGGGTGCGCTCGCCGAAGACGAGGGCGGTGGCGTCCGGTGTGCGGGCCGCCTGCGCGGCGAGGAGGTCGGCGATGGTCTCGGTCGGCGCGGGCACGCGGCTGCCGGTCCACTCCCGCCGCAGGGCGGCGCGCTCGGCGGGCAGCAGCGGGTCGAGCCGGCCGACGGGCGCGGTCAGGTCCGCCGCCATGCGCTCCAGCAGCAGGGTGAAGCGGTCCAGCAGGGCGCGGGCGGCGTCGTGCGGGACGACGTCGGGGCGGTGGGCGAGGGTGACCCGGACGCGCCGCCCGGGGGTCACGATCAGGTTGACGGGGTAATGGGTGGCGTCGACGTTGGCGACGGCGGTGGCGCCGTGCTCGGTGCGCAGCCGCTCCAGTCGGTCCTCGGTGTCGTTGTCACGCAGCACGAAGAGGGTGTCGAACAGCCTGCGGTGGCCGCTCTCGGCCTGCAGCACGCCGAGGCCCAGGTACTCGTACGGCATGAGCTCCAGGCGCTCGCCCTGCAGACGCCGCAGCAGGTCGAGGACGGGCTCCGCCGGCTCCAGGCGGACGCGGGCGGGCACGGTGTTGAGGAACATGCCGATGATCTGCCCCACGCCCGGCACCTCGGCCGGCCGGCCGGCGACGGTGGTGCCGAACACCACGTCGGTGCGGCCGGTCGCGGAGGCCAGGCTCAGGCCCCAGGCGGCGTTGAGCACCGTGTTGAGGGTCAGGCCGTGGGCACGGGCCTGCTCGCGGACGCGGTCGCCGAGCTCCGCGGGGAGCAGAGTGTCCAACTGCTCGGGTACGACAGGTTGCAGGCCCGCGTCAGCCGCGGCCGGCACCAGCAGGGTGGGCTCCTCCAGGCCCGTCAGCGCGGCACGCCAGGCGGCGGTCGCGGCGGCGTCGTCCTGGGTGCCGAGCCAGGCCAGGTAGTCCCCGTAGGAGACCGGGCGCGGCAGGCCGGTGTCGTCGCCGCCGCCCGTGTAGAGGGCGAAGAGCTGGTCGAGCAGGAGCCAGGCGGACCAGCCGTCCCACAGGACCAGGTGGCGGCCGATGACGAGGCGGTCGCCGAGTTCCGCGCCGCGGCGCACGAGCAGCATGCGGAACAGGGGCGGCGCGGACAGGTCGAAGCGGCGGACGCGCTGCTCGTCCATCAGGTCGCGCAGCCGCGCCTCCTGCTCGGCGGCGGGCAGCCCCGACAGGTCGACCGTCTCCAGCGGCACTTCGGGCTCGGCGACGACGAACTGCACCGGCCGGCGCAGCCCGTCGCTGGTGAACCCGGCGCGCAGGGCGGGGTTGCGGTCGAGCAGGGTGCGGGCGGCGGCGCGCAGCCGGTCCTCGTCCAGGCGCTCGGCGAAGTCGAAGGACTCGTGGACGGTGTAGACGTCCAGGGCGCCGTCGTCGTACGCGGAGTGGAAGAACAGGCCCTCCTGGAGCGGGGCGAGCGGCCAGATCTCGGCGACCGCTTCCCCGGCGGCGCGGTGGACGCGCTCGGTCTCCTCGGGCGTCAGCGGAGGACGGGCGGGCCCGGTGCGGTCGGCCGGGGCGGCGCCGGTGGCGCGGGCGGCCCGGGCGAGGGCGGCGGGGGTGCGGTGCTCGAAGACGTCGCGCGGGGTCAGCTGGAGACCGGCGGCGCGGGCGCGGCCGGCCACGCCGATGGAGCTGATGCTGTCACCGCCGAGGAGGAAGAAGTCGTCGTCGGGGCCGGCGTCCGGCAGCCCGAGGACGGCCGCGAAGACCTCCGTCAGGGTCCGCTCGCGGTCGGTGCTGGGGGCGCGGGCCGGGGCGCGCTCGGCCTCGGGGGTGGGCAGCGCGGCCCGGTCGAGCTTGCCGCTGGGGGTCAGCGGAAGCGCGTCCAGCACGACGACGGCGTCGGGGACTTGCGGCGCGGGAAGCACGCCGGCCACGGCGGCGCGCAGGGCGCCGGTGTCGGGGCGGGCCGCGCGCGCCGGGACGACGTACGCGACGAGGCGCTGCCCGCGCACCGTCACCGCGGCCTGGGCGACCTCGGGGAGCCGTACGAGGGCGGCCTCGGTCTCGCCGGGTTCGACGCGGTTGCCGCGCAGCTTGACCTGGCGGTCGGTGCGGCCCAGGTATTCCACGGCGCCGTCGGTTCCACGCCGCACCAGGTCGCCGGTGCGGTACATGCGGCTGCCGGGGGCGCCGTACGGGTCGGCGACGAAGCGCTCGGCGGTGAGCGCGAAGCGTCCGTGGTAGCCGCGGGCGAGCTGCGCACCCGTCAGATAGAGCTCGCCGGGCACGCCGTGCGGCACAGGGCGCAGGCAGGCGTCCAGCACCCGCAGGCCCGTGTTCCATACCGGGCGGCCGATGGGGACAGTGGTGTCCGGGACGCCGTCGAAGGGGTGGTGGGTGACGTCGACGGCGGCCTCGGTGGGGCCGTAGAGGTTGTGCAGCGGCACTCCGGTGAGCGCCTGCCAGCGCGCGGCAGCACTGCCCGGCAGGGCCTCCCCGCTGGTCAGGACACGGCGCAGGCTCGCCGCCCACGACGCGTCGGCGATCACCTCCGGGGTGGCGAGGAACGCCTCCAGCATGGAGGGCACGAAGTGCAGGGTGGTGATCCGCTGGTCGCGGACGAGCCCGGCGAGGTAGGCGGGGTCGCGGTGCCCGTCGGGCCGGGAGAGGACGACGGCGGCGCCCTCGCACAGCGGCCAGAAGAACTCCCACACGCTGACGTCGAAGCTCGACGGGGTCTTCTGCAGGACGCGGTCGTCGGTCGTCAGGCCGTGGGCGCTTTGGGCCCAGGCGAGGCGGTTGACGATGGCGCGGTGGGTGACGACGACGCCCTTGGGGCGGCCGGTGGAGCCGGAGGTGTAGATCAGGTACGCCGGGTGCTCCGGCCCGGCCGCCTCGTCCGCGGAGGTCTGCGTGCGCTCCTCCGCGGTGTCTTCGGGGGCGTCTTCGGCGGGGGCGTCGACCAGCAGCGGCGTCAGGCCCTCCACCGCGGGCAGCCGGGGCCCGTCGGCCGCCGTGGTGACGACGACGGTCGCGCCGGAGTCGGCGAGCATGTAGGCGACGCGTTCGGCCGGGTAGTCCAGGTCGACGGGCAGATACACCGCGCCGGACTTGAGGACGCCGAGCAGCGCCACCATCAGCTCGGCGGAGCGCGGCACGGCGACGGCGACGATGCGCTCGGGGCCGGCGCCGCGGGTGCGCAGCCGTGCGGCCAGCGCCTCGGCGCGCGCGTCGAGTTCGGCGTACGTCAGGGTGGTGCCGTCGTACACGACGGCGGCGGCACCGGGCGTGCGGGCGGTCTGCGCGGCGATGGCGGCGGGCAGGGTGGTGGCGGGGACGTCGCGGACGGCGCCTTCGATGTGGGCGGTGTCGTGCTCGCGTGGGCTGAGCAGATCCACGGAGGCCACCGGGCGGCCCGGGTCGTCGGCGACCGCCTCCAGCAGCAGCAGCAGCCGGCCACCGAGGGCGCGGACGGCGCCGGCGTCGATCCTGCGCGCGTGGTGCTTGAGCCTCAGGTCCAGCCGGCGGCCGGGCTTGACGATGAGCGCGAGCGGATAGTGCACGGTGTCGTGGAAGGCGTGCCCGGTGACGCGCACGGTGCCCGAGGCGTCGGCGAGGCCGGTCGCGGAGGGGTAGTTCTCGACGACGACGAGGGTGTCGAAGAGTTCGCCGCCACCCGCGTGCCCGGCGGCGCGCTGGATCTCGGCGAGGCCGAGGTGCTGGTGGCCCAGCAGGGCGCTCTGGTCGTCCTGCAGCCGGCGCAGCAGCGTGCCGAGGCCGGCGGACGGAGTCCACACGAGCCGGGTCGGCAGGGTGTTGATGAACAGGCCCACCATGGAGTCGACGCCGTCGACGGCGACGTCGCGTCCGGAGACGGTGGTGCCGAACACGACGTCCTGCTGCCCGGTCAGCCGGCCAAGCAGCAGGCCCCATGCGCCCTGCACCACGGTGCCGAGAGTGACGCCGAGTTCCCGGGCGCGGGCCGCGAGGCGGGCGGTGAGGCGCTCGGAGAGCTCGACGCGGATCTGCGCGGGCTCGATCGGGCCGCCGTCGGCGGGCGTGTCCACCAGGCGGGTCGGGCCCTCGACGCCGGCGAGCGCGGTGCGCCACGCGGCGCGGGCGGCGTCCCGGTCGGCGGCGGCGACGCGGCGCAGGTAGGCGGCGAGGGCCGGCGCCTCGGGAAGGGGCGCCGGGTCGGGGGCGTACAGGGCCATCAGCTCGCGGTGCAGGACCGGCAGGGACCAGCCGTCGGCGATGATGTGATGGAAGGTCAGCAGCAGGCGGCTGCGGTCCGCGCCGAGCCGGACGAGGGCGCACCGCAGCAGGGGCGGCCGCGCGAGGTCGAAGGGGCGGCCCCGCTCGTCGGCGGCGACAGCGTCCGCGAGGCCGCGCCGGACGGCATCGGCCTGTGCGGACAGGTCGACCTCTCGCCAGGGCAGCACGGTGCCGCTGGTGACGAGCTGGACGGGCCGGCCGTCCGGGAGCTGGCGGAAGCAGGCGCGCAGCGACCCGTGCCGCTCCAGAAGCCGCTCCATGGCACGGCGCAGGGCGGCGCCGTCGACGGGACCCGACAGCTCGACGGCCTGCTGGACGACGTAGGCGTCACGGTCGGCGCCGTCGAGGAGGGCATGGAAGAAGAAGCCCTCCTGCAGCGGGCCGAGCGGCAGGACCTCGTCGACGGTGACCGCGGACTCTCCCCCCAGCGAGGTGAGTTCGTTCTGCGTGAGGGTCATCAGGGGCTCGTCCGGAGCTCCGTCGAGGCCGTCGTCCGGACCGCCTCTCTGGGCGACCTCGGCGAGCGCGGCGACGGTGCGGTGCCGGAAGACGTCGCGCGGGGTGAGGCGCAGGCCGGCGCGGCGGGCGAGCACGAGCAACTGGATCGCCACGATGCTGTCGCCGCCGAGGGCGAAGAAGTCGTCGTCGACCGTGACGGTCCGCACGCCGAGGGCCTGCGCGTACAGGGCGCAGAGCAGTTCCTCGCGGGCGTCGCGCGGGGCGCGGCCAGAGCTGAGGGCGGCGTAGTCGGGGACGGGCAGCGCGGCGCCGTCGAGCTTGCCGCTGGGCGTCACGGGCAAGCGCTCCAGGGGCACGAGGGCCGCGGGGACCATGTACTCGGGCAGCAACTCGGCGGCGTGCGCGCGCAGGGTGCGCATCAGTGCGGTGACGTCGCGGAAGGGCGCGGGCCGGTTGGCGAGCGGGCGGCCGCCGCCGGGCCGGTACAGCGGGCCGGGGTCGGCGCCCTCGGGGACGAACACGGCGTCGAGGCTTCCGTCGTCGGCGTCGCCGGTCCACGTCAGGGCGGCGGACATGCCGTGCCGCGCGGCGAGTTCGTGCAGGGACTCAGGATCGACACGGTCGACTCCGCCGTCGGCGCCGGGGCGGCTGCTGTCGTCGAGTGCGGCGAGGGTCTCGAGGTCCTCGGTGAGCCGGGCGTTGGGAACGGCGGTGACGCGCAGCCGCCGCGGGCGGGAGGCGAGCCGGGCGGCGAGGGCGTCCGCTCCGCCGAGGGCGGCCCAGGCGATCTCCTCGCCCGCGTCGGCAGCGGTGTCCGCCGCCGGGCGCAGGACGACGTCGTAACGGTAGCGGGTCAACTCGTTCTGGCGGGTGCCGCGCTTGATCCGCACCTGCGCGGTGAGGCCGTCGAGGCCCGCGAACCAGTCGGGGTCGAGAAGGAGTTCGCCCTCCCATGCCACCGAGCGGTCGACGGCGGCGCGCAGCCCCTCCTTGTCGCCGGAGTCGGCAGCGGAGACGCCGGAGGCGACACGGCGGCTCTCCACGGCCGCGCGCAGGGTGCGCAGCAGCCGCAGGTTGCGCACGTCGCCGACGAAGAGGGCGCCGCCGGGCGCGAGCAGCGCGGCGGCCTTGCGCAGCACGTCCTCGAGGTAGTCCACGCTCGGGAAGTACTGGGCGACGGAGTTGACGACGACGACGTCGAAGAAGCCCTCCGGCAGCCCGGCGGTGTCGTGCGCGGGGCGGGCCTGGAGCTCCACACGCCCGGCGAGTTCCGGTACGTCGCGGATCTGCTCGCGCAGGGCGGCGACAGCCTCCTCCGAGACGTCCGTGCCCCAGTACGTCTCGCGGCCGGGCGCCAGGCGGGACAGCAGCAGGCCGCTGCCGACGCCGATCTCCAGGACCCGGCGCGGGGCGAGCGCGGCGATGCGGTCGACGGTGGCCGCCCGCCACTCGCGCAGGTCCTCGAGGGGGATGGGCAGCCCGTCGTACATGCTGTTCCAACCCGCGAAGTTCTCCTGGAAGCCCTCGGAGCCCGCGGCGGAGTAGAGGAGTTCGTGCAGGTCCTTCCACTCGCCGACCTCGGCCTCGCCGTCGAGCGAGGGCACGACGTAGGCGGCCAGCCGCCGGTCGCCGGGCCGGTCCTCGCGGACGACGACGGCCGCCTGGGCGACGGCGGGGTGGGCGCGCAGCACGGACTCGATCTCGCCGGGTTCGATGCGGAAGCCGCGGATCTTGACCTGGCTGTCGACGCGGCCGAGGAACTCCAGCCGCCCGTCGGACCTCCAGCGCACGAGGTCGCCGGTGCGGTACAGCCGCTCCCCCGGCGCGCCGAAGGGATCGGCGACGAAGCGTTCGGCCGTCAGGCCGGGCCGCCCGAGGTAGCCGCGGGCGAGCCCGGCGCCGCCGAGGTAGAGCTCTCCCGCGACACCGGCGGGCACCGGCCGCAGCCGGGCGTCGAGCACATAGGCGCGGGTGCCGGGGTCGGGCACGCCGATGGGCACGATGGCGCCGGCCGGGGTGTCGGGATCGCACAGGCCGAGGGTGGAGTTGGTGGTCGCCTCGGTCGGGCCGTAGGCGTTGAACATCATGCGCCCGCGCGCGTAGCGGCCGACGAGTTCGGGTGAGACGCGCTCGGTGCCGGCGAGCAGCGTCGCCTTCTCGGGCAGGTGCACGCCGTCGGGCAGGGCGGCGAGCAGCGCGGGCGGCAGGATCATGAAGGTGATGCCATGGGCGAGCGCGTAGTCGGCGAGCGGCGGCCCGGGGACACGCCGCTGCGAGGGTACGACGACGAGCCGTCCGCCGGAGAGCAGGCCGAGGCACAGGTCCCAGAAGGCCACGTCGAAGCTCGGGGAGGCGAACTGCAGCACCCTGCTGTGCGGGCCGATGCCGAAGCGCTCGCTCTGGGTGGCGACGAGCTTCGCGACGCCGGCGTGGGTGAGGACGACGCCCTTGGGCCGGCCGGTGGAGCCTGAGGTGTAGATGACGTAGGCGGCGTTCGCCGGCGTCAGCCGCCCGTCGAGGTCGGGGGCGTGGTCCGGCAGCCCGGCGAGCTCGGCGGCGGTGCCGGGGGCGTCCAGGACGACGGTGGGGACCTCGCCGGGGAGGTCGGCGGCGGCCTCGGAGGTGGTGAGGAGGCAGACCGGCGCGGCGTCGGCGAGCATGTAGCCGACGCGGTCGGCCGGGTAGTCGGTGTCCACCGGCAGGTAGGCGGCGCCGGACTTGAGCACGGCCACCTCGGCGACGATGAGCTCGGCCGAACGCGGCACCGCGAGCGCCACCACCGTCTCGGGTCCGGCGCCCCGGGCGATCAGGGCGTGGGCCAGACGGTTGGCGCGGGCGTCGAGTTCGGCGTAGGTCAGCCGGGCGTCCTCGAAGACGAGGGCGGTCGCCTCGGGCCGGGCGCGGACCTGCGCGGCGAACATCTGCGGCCAGGTGGCGAGCGGAACGTCGTGGGCGGTGTCGTTCCACTCGCGCAGGAGGCGGTGCCGCTCGTCGTCGTCCAGCAGTTCGAGGTCGCCGACGGCGCGGCCGGGGCGCGCGACGGCGTCGGCGAGCAGGGTGGCGTAGTGGCCGAGGATCCGGTCGACGGTCGCGGCCTCGAAGAGGTCGCGGCGGTAGGCGGCGTGGACCTCGCCGGGGGTCACCCGCAGCTCGAGGTCGAGGGGGCCGCCGGCCCAGTCCCCGGCGGCGAAGCCGGTGGCGCAGAGCAGTCCGCCGCCGCGGGTGACCGCGGCGGCCGCCTCTCCCCCCTGGCGCGCGCCCAGTTCGGCGGCGAGGGCGGTGGCGGGGACGCGGTGGGCGCGGGCCTGCTCCGCGGCGCCGGCCACCCGCGCGGTGAGGTCGGCGAAGGTGGTGTCCGCGGTGAGGGCGACGCGCAGCGGCAGCCCGTCGTGCGCGAGGAGCAGGTCGGTGGCGCCGCCGCCGTAGTGGTGGAGCAGGGCGACATACGCCGCGAGGTGCTCCGCCTCCCCCGCCCCGGCGCCGGGCAGGACGCGGGAGCGGGTGCGGACGGCGGCCGGTTCCCCGGAACGCTGCGGATACGGGCGGTCGAGGGGGAGGACGGTCTCCTGTGCGAGCGGAATAAGCCGTTCGCGCCAGAAGTCCCTTGCCTTCGCCATCAGTTCTTCGTTACCCGACACAGGTGCCCGTGCCTCCCCAGACGTGCGGAACCGACTCGGCCGAGCCGTGACCGCCCGCCATACTAAGGTAAGCATTACCTAACTCGATAGCCCTTCCCGCGGGGCACACACACAACCCGCGGCCTTAGGGTTAAGGTATGCCTAACCTAAGGATGGTGGCCGTGGAGCCAGGCCGGTGACCCCGCGCAGAAGCCTGCGCCCAGCTCTGATCAGCGTGTTGCTCGCGGCCGTACTCGCGGCGCTGTGCGTGCTGTCGATCGGGCTGGGCGCCGTCGACGTCCCCCCGGACCAGGTCGTCCGGACGCTGCTGGGCCACCCCCCGAACCGTCTCGTCGACAACATCGTCTGGACCGTCCGCGTGCCGCGCACCGTCCTCGGCGTCAGCGCGGGCGCGGCTCTGGGACTGTCCGGAGCGCTCATGCAGGCCCTGACACGTAATCCGCTGGCCGACCCCGGCATCCTCGGCGTCAGCGCGGGCGCGTCCTTCGGGATCGTGGTCGCCGTCGCCCTGTTCGGGATCGGCTCGCTGTACGGCGCGATCTGGTTCGCCTTCGCCGGTGCGCTCTGCACCAGCGTGCTCGTCTTCCTGCTCGGCGGGACGGGCCGCTCGGGCACGACGCCGGTCAAGCTCGCGCTGGCCGGAGTCGCCGTCACCTTCCTGCTGTTCTCGCTCACCAACGCGATCGTCCTCACCGATCCCGAGGCCCTGGACCGCTACCGCTTCTGGTCCGCGGGCACCCTCGCCGACCAGGACGGGGCCGTCGTCCGCGGCCTGCTGCCCTTCCTGGCGGTCGGCGCGGTGCTGGCGCTGGCCACCGCGCCCGCGCTCAACAGCCTGGCCCTCGGCGACGACGTGGCCGCCTCCCTCGGACGCCGGCTCGGCCTCGTACGCCTGCAGGGGGTCGTCGCGGTGATGCTGCTGACCGGCGCGTCGGTCGCCGTGATCGGCCCGGTGGTCTTCCTCGGGCTGGTGGTGCCCCATGCCGCCCGGGTGCTCGCCCAGTACGCGGGCATCGGCCCGGACCACCGCCGGCTCCTGCCGCTGTCCGCGCTGCTCGCCCCCTGCCTGCTGCTCACCGCGGACATCCTCGGCCGGATCGTCGCCCGGCCCGTCGAGATACAGGCAGGCGTCCTCGTCGCCTTCATCGGCGGTCCGTTCTTCATCGCCCTGGTCCGCCGGCGCAGACTCGCGGAGGTCCCGGCATGACCGCGCTCGCCCCGCCGCGCCGCCGCCGGCCCTTCCGGCTGGCCGTCCCACCGGTCTCCGGAGTGGTCCGGCCCCGCCTGGTCGTGCTGTGCGCCGCCCTGGTGGCCGCGGTGTTCCTGCTCTTCTGCCGGGGTGTGGCCATCGGCGACTACCCCCTCGGGTACGCCGACGTCGTCCGGGCGCTGACCGGCACCGGCGACCCCGGAACGGTGCTGGTCGTCCGGGAGTTGCGGCTGCCGCGCGTCCTCGTGGGACTGCTCGTCGGCATCGCCTTCGGCGTCTCCGGCGCGCTGTACCAGACCATGACCCGCAACCCCCTGGCCAGCCCCGACATGATCGGCCTGACCGCGGGAGCGGGGACCGCCGTCGTCGCCGGCGTCGTGCTGGGCTGGGACGGCGGCCTGGGCGCCCAGGGCCTCGGCCTGCTCGGGGCGCTGCTCACGGCGCTGCTGGTGTACGCCCTGGCCTGGAAGGGCGGCGCCAGCGGCTACCGCATCATCCTCGTCGGCATCGGCGTGTCCTGGATGTGCACCAGCGCCACCGACTACCTGGTCGCGCGCGGCGAGCGGTTCGAGGCGCAGGCCGCCCTGGGCTGGCTGGTGGGCAACCTCAACGGCCGCACCTGGGACCAGGTCGCACACCTCGCGGTCGCCACGGGCGTGCTCGTCCCCCTGGCCCTCGGGATGGGCCGTTGGACGCGGACCCTGCAACTCGGCGACGACGTGGCGGCCGGCCTCGGCACCCCCGTGCAACCGGTGCGCCTCGCCCTGCTGCTGGTCGGCGTCGGGCTGATCGCCTTCGGCACGGCCGCCGCGGGCCCGGTCGCCTTCGTGGCCCTGGCCGCCCCGCAGATCGCCCAGCGGCTGGCCGGCACGGCGTGGCCGCCGCTCACCGCCTCGGGACTGACCGGCGCACTGGTCGTCCTGGGGTCCGACCTCATCGCGCGTGAGGCGATCCCCGGCACGGAACTCCCGGTCGGGATCGTCACCGGCGTCATCGGCGCGCCGGTCCTGCTCTGGCTGCTCATCCGTGCCAACCGCGCGGGCTCAGGAGGCTGAACCATGGCGACCACGACCCCCACCCCCAGCGCCGTCGCGGGCCCCGACCTGCGGGCGCGCGGGCTGCACCTGGCGTACGACAACCGGCTGGTCGTCGAGGACCTCGACCTCGTCATACCCTCCGGCCGGATCACGGCCGTCGTGGGCGCCAACGCCTGCGGCAAGTCCACCCTGCTGCGGGCCCTGGCCCGGCTTCTCGCGCCCCGGCAGGGCGCCGTCGAGCTCGACGGCCGGGCCCTGCGGTCGGTACCGACCCGGGAACTCGCCCAGCGGCTGGGCATCCTGCCGCAGACGCCGGTGGCCCCGGAGGGACTGACCGTCATCGACCTGGTCAGCCGCGGCCGTTCACCCCACCAGACGTGGTGGCGGCAGTGGTCCGAGGCCGACGAGCGGGCCGTCCACGAGGCGCTGGCGGCGACCGGCCTGACCGAACTCGCCGACCGGGCCGTGGACGAACTGTCCGGCGGCCAGCGGCAGCGGGCCTGGATCGCCATGGCCGTGGCCCAGGGCACCCCCGTCCTGCTGCTGGACGAGCCGACCACCTACCTCGACCTGGCCCACCAGATCGACGTGCTGGACCTCGTCACCGACCTCAACCGCCGTGAGCACCGCACGGTGGTGATGGTCCTGCACGACCTCAACCAGGCCTGCCGCTACGCCGACCACGTCATCGCGATGAAGGCGGGGCGGATCGCCGCGGAGGGGCCGCCGGCCGAGGTGATCACCGCGAAGACGGTCGAGGACGTCTTCGACCTGCGCTGCCAGGTCACCACGGACCCGGTCAGCGGCACCCCGCTGGTGATCCCCATGGGCCGCCACCACGAGGCGGTCCCGGCCGCCGAGTGACGCGGCGGCGATCACGCCGCCTCCGGCGGCGCAGTCAAGCGGTGGCGCAGCGCGGCGGTCCGGACCCTCCCGGGGTCCCGGACCGCCGCGTTGCGGCGGGGCGCAAACCGGGCGCGCCGCTTCACCACCAGATGACGACATATCCGGGTCCGCCGGGCAGGCCGCTGTAGTTGTCGGGGGGCGGATGAGGGCCGCCGTTGCCGCCGATGCCGGCAGTCGGTGGTGCCGGCTGGGTGACGCCGTCCACGGCCGGACGGCCTCCCAGACCCGGTGAAGCGTTGACGCCACTGGACCCGGCCCCACCGACCGCGCCCTGGCGGGCCGTGCCCTGAGCGGGACAGCCGCCGGTACCACCCGTGCCGCCGGACGAGGCGAACCGCCCGCCGCTGCCACCGTTCGCGATCGCGACGCCGCCGAGACCGTTGGTCACCGTTGTGGGTGTGCCTGGCTGGCCGTTCCCGAGCTCGGCTCCGCCCGCTCCTCCGGCGCCGATGTCCACCGTCACCGGTGTGCCCGGTTGGACGGGAAGGACGCACCAGGCGAAGCCCCCGGCACCGCCGCCGGATCCGGTGAAGAGGCTGCCATCACTTCCCGAACCGCCCCCGCCGGAGCCCCATGCCTGGACGAAGACCGTGGTGACCCCGTCGGGCGGTGCGAATTGACCGTCGGCGGTGAAGTCCACCAGGCCGTGAGCGGGAGAGACTCCGGGCGGCCCCGGCTCACCGGCAGGCCCCTGCAGACCCGGCGGTCCCTGCTCACCGGCAGGCCCCGGCTGACCGGCAGGCCCCTGTTCGCCAGGAGGGCCTTGCAGGCCGGGAGCCCCCTGTTGGCCGGGGTCGCCTTGTGGTCCCGGCGGCCCGGGAGGCCCCGGAGGGCCCGGGATGCCGGGGCGGCCCGGCCAGTGGTACCCGGGGCGACTGGGGCAATATCCCAGCACGTACGGGATCCGGAAGCATGGGTCGGCGAGACCGGCCTGTGCGCCCGATGTCACGACACCAGTTCGGCCGCTGTCAACGCTGCCCGCGTACGCGGCACCTGTCAGGGAGCCGGACGCCAGTGCCACGATCGCGCCCACTGCCCACCACGCCCGAGGTACGGCTCTTCGGGACAACACGTCACCTCCAGGGAAGGGGCCCGCGTTGCGGCACGCGCCGCTACCGACTGAGGAAAGCTGTCATCGACAGCAGCAGACCCACAGCAAGAATGACTGCCCGTCACATGATGTGCATGTTCGGTGACCAGGCCGGGTGATGGCGTTGCCTGGCGCCGGCGCCGCGCCATAGGCACCTCCGCAGTCGGGATGTCGCGGCGACCGTGACCCATGTGCAGGACCGCTCCGGCCAGGCTGCCGCGGGTGTGTTCAGCAGCGGCCGGAACGTCGGTGACGAGGTCGGTGCGCATGCGACCGAGATCGCTCAGCTCGCCAGGCGGCGCGAGACGGGGTCGATGACGGACCCCCGGTACAGGTACCTCCCGCCTCCGGCGGGGGTGCTCAGCGGACGTCCTGCCCTTCCGGTCCGTCGCCGGGCAGCCGCAAGGTGAACAGCGATCCCTTGCCGTGGGTGCTCTCGACGGTGACGGTGCCTCCGTGGGCCTGCGCGAGGTTGCGGACGATGGCGAGGCCGAGACCGCTGCCGCCCGTGCTGCGGCTGCGGGACTTCTCCGCGCGCCAGAAGCGGTCGAAAACCCGCGGCAGATCCTCCGGCCGGATACCGGCGCCCGTGTCGGCGACGGCGATGGCGAGCGCGCCGTCCTCGCGGCGTGCCGTGACCATGACCGTGCCACCGGGCGGGGTGTGGCGGACGGCGTTGGACACGAGGTTGGAGACGGCCTGGCGGAGACGGACCGGGTCGGCGACCACGGTGCCGGTGTCGGCGGGAACGTCGACGGACAGCGCGACGCCGGCGTGGTCGGCGCGTCCGCCGTGGGCGGCGGCGACCTGCCGCAGGAGTTCACCGACGTCGCACCGCACTTTGTGCAGGCGCAACGCGCCCGCGTCGGCGGCGGCGAGGTCCTGGAGGTCGTCGACGATGTGCTGCAGCAGGAGCGCCTCTTCGAGCAGCGAACCGACGAGGGCGCGATCGGCCGGGACGACGCCGTCGTCGGCGGCTTCAAGCCAGCCGCGGATGTTGCTGAGCGGGGTGCGGAGCTCGTGGGCGATGTCGCCCACCATCTCGGTGCGCAGCCGTTCCAGCTTCGCCCGCTGCTGAGACATCTCGTTGAACACCTCCGCGAGGCGCCCGATCTCGTCCCTGCCGCTCACCTGCACGCGCGCGGCGACATCGCCCGCCTTCACGCGCTGAGCGGCCGCCGTGAGGGCGCGCAGTGGTCTGACCAGTTGCAGGCCGAGGCCGATGGTGACCATGACGGTCAGCAGGAGCACGCTCGCCACGACCCCGGCCATGCGGAGGCGGTTGGGTGCGGAGAGGTCGAACGGGGACGCGGCGGCGGCGTTCTCCGGGGAGCCGATGAACAGCAGCGCGGCCGGGGCGACGTACGGAGCGAGTTGCTCGCGGCGGGCGCTGTCCAGGCACGAGGCGACCAGTGCCCCGTCCACCGGGTCGCGGCTCCGCGTGGGCGTCCATGTCAGGTCCAGCGCGAGCTGTACGGGACCGCTGCCCCGGCGGCCGAGGCACGCGTCGACCAGGGAGTCGAGCCGGGCGAGGGCACGGGACTCGGTTCGGGTGGGCTGGTCCAGTACCCCGTCGGCGCAGCGGCCGCCGGTGTAGCCCGGCGGGTCCACGTGCGGACGTCCGCCGGGAGCAGTGGTGGAGGCGGCGGGCAGGCCGAGGCTGCGAAGGCAGCTGACGCGGCGCTGCGCGAGGGCGGTCAGCCGCGTCCGTTCCGCCCCTGTCAGTCGGAAGGGGCCGACGGCACGGGGGTCGATGCGGTCGCCGCCGTCGGCCCCCGAGATCCCGGTGTCGACGGCGAGCGGGTCCACGGTCGCCGACGCCCGGTCCGGCAGCGGGGTCCGGTGGCGGGCGTCGGCGGAGTCGGCGATCGGACGGCGGTCCTGCGTGGTGAGGACCACGCGGTGCCCGGTCTCCCGGGCGAGGCGGTCCACCAGCGGTTGCACGCCCCGCCAGTCCGTGTGCGTGGCGGCCCGGCCCAGGAGGGCTTTGTAGATCCGGGCGTCGTCGGAGATCGCCTGCCCCTGCTCCTGCCGGATCGCCCGGGTGGTCGTACGGGCCGCGAGCCAGGCGGTGGCGGCGATCGAGCACACCGAGACCAGCACCGACAGGGCGAGCAGCCGCACCACCAGGCTGCTGTGGAAGCGGCGGCTCATGCGGTGTCGGACAGGACGTAGCCGACGCCGTAGACGGTGAGCAGCCGCACCGGGCGGGCGGGATCGGGTTCGATCTTTCGGCGCAGGTTCATGACATGGGTGTCCACCGTCCGTACGGTGAAGTAGCGCCCCGTGCCGTGGAGCTGCCCGAGGATCTGCTCGCGGGTGAAGACCCGCCCCGGCTCGGCGGCGAGCGTCTCCAGCAGCCGGAACTCCCCGGGGGTGCAGTCCACGCTGCTGCCGTCGCAGACCACCTCGTGCCGGGAGGGGTCGATGCTCAGGCCGCCGACGGTCAGCGTCGGGTCGGGTTCCGGGGCGGGCGGACCCGAGGGCCGGGCGCGGCGCAGCAGGGTGCGCACTCGGGCGGTCAGCTCCCGGGGGCTGTACGGCTTCGTCATGTAGTCGTCGGCGCCCAGGTCCAGGCCGAGCAGGAGGTCGTCCTCGGTGCAGCGGGCGGTGAGCATCAGCACCGGCAGGTCGGATTCGCGGCGCAGGATGCGGCAGACGTCGAGCCCGTCGACCTTCGGCATCATCACGTCCAGCACGAGCAGCTGCGGAGGGTCGCGGCGCAGCTCCTCCAGTGCGGCGCGGCCGTCGTGGACGACAGTGACCGAGTGCCCCTCGTGCTCGAGGTACACCCGCACCAGTTGGGCCTGCTTCTCGTCGTCCTCGGCGACCAGTATGTGTGCGCTCATGGCCGGAAGTATAAGTACGCCAAGTTTCGCAATTCCGACATCGGGGCTCCGTCCGCGCGGGACCACGGGATGCCGATGGCTTCCTGACAGGATTCCGACATTCACCGGCCACCATCGGTCGGCATGACCTACCCACACCTCCCGCTCCGCGCGGCCGGCGCGGCCGCCGCGCTCGTCTGCGCCGTCCTGCTCACCGGTTGCGGCGGCTCCACCGGGGGCGCCGGCACGACGTCCGGCAAGCAGTCCGGGGACCAGGACGTCGCCTCGCTGGCGACCGGCGCCCCCTCGGCCGCGCCGGTGCCGTCGTCCACGACGCCGTCCGCCGACAGCGAGCAGGGCCGTCCGCAGCTGCGCCTGGACAGCTCCGACGCCGAGCGCGACCGCTACTGGAACGCCTACGCCGCCTGTCTGAAGGACCACGGCCACAAGATGATCCTGGCCCGCGGCCCCTACTCCGTCGACCAGCACGACAACAGCCCCACCGCCAAGGCCGCACAGAAGACGTGCGCCGGCAAACTCCCCCTCCAGCCGCCCGAGTTGCGCCGCGAATCGAACCCGCACTACGACGACGACTACCGCGTCTACATCACGTGCCTGAACTCGCACGGACTCAAGGTCACCGCGCTGCCCGACAACTCCGGGTGGACCTTCGACGGCCAGCCCGCGATGAGCGAGGCCGAGCAGGCCAAGCTCGACAAGAGCTGCACGATGGAGGCCTTCGGTGACAAGAACCGCTGATCACCGCCTCCCCAGGCGGCGCCGGCGCCGGCTCACCGTGGCCCTGGCCGTCCTCCTGACCGCCGGCGGCGCGGGAGGCGCCACCGCCGCCTGGAGCGCGCGGCAGGGCGGCGGGCAGACCGCGCCGGAACACCCGATCCGGCTCGACACCGTCAAGGTCACCAAAACCGACCTGTCCACCGACAGGACCCTGCCCGGCACACTCGGCTACGGCCCGCTGCGCGCCCTCAAGGGCACGGGCCCCGGAGTGCTCACCAAGCTGCCGTCGCCCGGTGCGACAGCCGTCCGGGGCAAGCCCCTGTACTGGGTGAACGACCAGCCAGTGACCGTCTTCCTCGGTGACACGCCCTTCTTCAGAGCGCTGGACAAGCCGGGGCTGCGCGGGCGGGACGTCACGGTCCTGGCGGACAATCTGCGGGCCCTCGGCTACGACATCGGGCCCACCACGGACCGCGCGCCCACGCGCCACGCGCCGGGCGGCACCGAGTTCACCGTCGAGCTCGGCGCGGCCCTGAAGCGGTGGCAGCGCGACACCGGCCAGGAGGCGACCGGCACGCTCACACCCGGCCGGGCGCTCGTCCTGCCGGGCCCGGTGAGGGTCAACACCGTGACCGCCGCCCCGGGCGACCCGGCCGAAGGAGAAGTGCTGACCTACACCACCACCGCGAAGTCGGTGGCCGTGAGCGTGGACGCCGCCGAGGTCGGCGCCCTCCACACGGGGCAGAGCGTGACGATCACCCTTCCCGACAGCCGGGAGATCCCCGGCACCGTCGCCTCCGTCGCAGGCGCCGTCCAGGGTGGTTCCGCCGACGACCAGACCGCGCAGGCAGGACCTCCCACGGTCGCCGTCACCGTCACCCCGCGGCACGCCGGCGACGTGAAGGGGCTGGACTCCGCCTCCGTCCAGGTCCGCTTCTCCGCCACCGACCGCAAGGGCGTCCTGGCCGTCCCGGTCACCGCGCTCCTCGCCCTGAGGGAGGGCGGCTACGCGCTGCAGCGCCCCGACTCCACTCTGGTCCCGGTGGAGACGGGGGTGTTCGCCGACGGAATGGTCGAAGTGAGCGGCACGGGTGTCAACGAGGGCATGACGGTGGTGACCGCCTCGTGAACACCGCAGGCCCGGCCCCCGCCCTCGTGGTCGACAAGGTCACCAAGACCTACGCGGGCGACGTCACCGCCCTGGGCGAGGTGTCGCTCACCGTCATGGAAGGCGAGCTCCTGGCGATCGTGGGGCCCTCCGGCTCCGGTAAGTCCACGCTGCTGCACATCATGGGCACCCTCGACAGGCCGACCAGCGGCACGGTGGAGATCGCCGGCCACGCCGCCGCCGGACTGCCCGACCGGCGGCTGTCCGCCCTGCGCGCCCGGCTGCTGGGCTTCGTCTTCCAGCACTTCCACCTCACGGACGGCCTCGACGCGACCGACAACGTCGCGACCGGCCTGCTCTACGCGGGCGTGCCACGGCGGCTGCGCCGCCCCCGCGCCGAAGAGGCGCTCGCCCGGGTCGGCCTCGCGCACCGCGTCCGCCACCTCCCCCAGCAACTGTCCGGCGGCGAACGGCAACGTGTCGCCATCGCCCGCGCACTGGTCAACGAACCCGCACTCGTCCTCGCCGACGAACCGACCGGGGCGCTCGACAGCGCCAACGGCCGCGCCGTGCTCGACCTGCTCACGGGACTGAACGAGGAGGGCACCACCATCGCGGTCATCACCCACGACCTGGACATCGCCGCCCGGATGCCGCGCAGGATCCGACTGCGCGACGGCCGCATCGCCTCGGACAGCGCCACCCGCGCGGACGCCTGGAGCCCGGCATGAACCGACCGATCAGACTGTCCCCCCTCGACGTCCTGCGACTCGGCGTGCTCGGTCTGCACACCCGCAGGACGCGTGCCGCGCTGTCCGCACTGGGCATCGCGATCGGCATCGCCACCCTGGTCGTCGTCACCGGCATCCCCGCGTCCAGCCAACGGGCCCTCATGGACGAGCTGTCCGCGCTCGGCACCAACATGCTCCGCGCCCAGCCGCAGCCCGACGCCGGACAGAAGGCGCTGCTCCCCGAGGCCGCCGACGTCATGGCGGCCCGGATCGGCCCCGTCACCAGCACCACCGCGGTGGCCAACGTCCACACCACCGTGCGGCGTTCCGACCTGGCCGACCCCAACGACTCGATCGGGCTGAGCGTGCTGGCCGCCAGGACCAACCTGCTGGCCACCGTCGGCGGCACCGTCCGCTCCGGCCGGTTCCTCGACCGCGCCACCGAGCGCTTCCCCGCGGCCGTCCTCGGCCCACGTTCCGCGGCGCGACTCGGCATCGACCGCGTCACCCCGGGACGGGAGCCGCTGGTGACGATCGGCACCCGATCGTTCACCGTGATCGGCATCCTCGGGCCGACGCCCCTCACTCCCGACCTGGAGAGCTCCGTACTGGTCGGCTGGCCCGCGGCACGCGACGGCCTCGCCTTCGACGGCCACCCCACCGTGGTCTACGTGAAGGCGCGCGAGTCGCAGATCGAGGCGGTACGCGCCGTCCTGCCCGCCACCGTCAACCCCGAACTGCCGGGACTCGTCCAGGTCAGCCGGCCCTCGGACGCCCTGGCCGCCAAGCGCGCCACCGAGCACACCTTCTCCTCCCTGTTCCTCGGCCTCGCCGGGGTCGCCCTGCTGGTCGGCGGCATCGGAGTGGCCAACACCATGTTCGTCTCCGTCCTCGAACGACGCCGCGAGATCGGCCTGCGCCGCGCTCTCGGCGCCAACCGCCGCCAGATACGGGGCCAGTTCCTGACCGAATCCGTCATGCTGTCCGTCCTGGGCGGGCTGAGCGGCACCGCGCTGGGCGCGGCGGGCACGGTCGGTTACGCACTCTGGCAGTCGTGGCCGCCGGTCCTGCCACCCCTCGCGCTCGGCAGCGGTCTGGCCGGCGCGATCGTCGTGGGAGCCGTCGCCGGCGTCTACCCGGCAGTGCGCGCCTCACGGCTGCCCCCGACGCAAGCCCTGTCGGCGGTCTGACATCGGCCGGGCGGCACCGGGAACCACCCTCACTGAAGCCGGCGAGTCATCACAGCGGATGAAGAGCCGAGGGGAGGACGCGGCCCCGTTCGGCGGTGACGCATGGGGCGGCGGTCGAGAACAGCCGGAACCGCAGCCGTCGGAGTCCTCTCAACGGACGTCGCCGGGAAGCGTCCAGGCGGGTGTCCACGTCCCGACGGCGTCGCTGCCGGCCGTCACGGCGGCGAGGTGGGTGCGGAGGGTGGCCAGTGCCGGGTGGGGGTTGTCGCGGTGCCAGAGGAGTGAGTGGGGGTAGACGGGCGTCGGGTCGGTGACCGGGATGCGGCGCAGACCGTGGTCGGCGGGCCAGATGAGCCGGGTGTGCTCGCCCATGAAGGTGGCCAGGGCCGGGGTGTCGGCGATGGTGTCGAGGAGTGCGTCGGAGCCGAAGTTGGGGCCGGTCGCCTCGATGGTGAGGCCGAACGCGGCGACGAGGTCGTCGTAGTAGGCGCCCCACTCGGTGCCGGGCGCGATGCCGGGCATCCAGATCCGGTGCCCGGTGAGCTCGGCGAGGGTCACCGACCGGGCGTCCGCCAGCGCGTGCCCGGGACCGGTGAGGAGTTGCAGCGGCTCGTCGAGCACGCGGACGGCCTCGATGTCCTCGGGAAGGGGACGGCCGGGCGCGGCGACGGCGCGGAAGGACGCGTCGATCGCGCCGGAGCGCAGCGCACTGACGGCCTTGTCGATGTCGAACAGCATCACCACGTCGAGGGCGATCTCGGGGAAGGCCCGGTGGAATGCGCGCATCAGCCTCGACTGCGCGCTGCGCGAGGCGATCACGTCGACGCGCAGCGGACGGCGGCCGGGGCGCACGGACTCGCCCGCGCGCTCGGCGACGCGCAGCAGCTCGCGTGCGTGGGGCAGGAACGCCTGCCCGTCGATGGTGAGCTCCGCGCCGCGGGCGGCGCGGGTGAACAGGCGCACGCCGAGGTCGCTCTCCAACGCGGCGACGCGCTTGGAGACGGCCTGCTGGGTGACCGACAGGTCGACGGCGGCCCTCTGGAACTGGCCCGACTCCGCGACGGCGACGAAGGTCCGTACTGCTTCGAGATCCACGCCGGCCACCTTACGGAACAACCGATGGTTGTGGCGTACGGCCAGGTCGGTTGTTTGACGTGCAGCCCACCTGCCGACTTGGCTCTGGTCGGTCAACGTCGGTTTGTGCGGGTGCACGTCAAGGGAGACGCCGGGCATGGTGGGCAGGAGACCGCTGGGCCGGTCGTTCGGCTGGCTGCGGGCGGCCTACGCGGTGAGCGCGTACGGGTCCGGTCTGGGGTTCGGAGCTCTGCCGCTGGTCGCCGTGCTGGTGGCGCACGCCGGCCCCGCCGAGGTGTCCGCGCTGTCCGCGGTGGGGCCCGCGGTGGGTGCGCTGATCGCGGTGCCGCTCGCGCCGTGGGTGGAGTTCCGGCGCAAGCGCCGGGTCATGATCACGATGGACCTGGCCCGCTGCGCGGCCATGGCGTCCATCCCGGTCGCCTACGCCCTCGGCCTGCTGGGTTTCGTCCAGTTGCTCGCGGTCTCGGCCGTGGTCGCCGCGGCCAAGATCGCGTTCAACGCGGCAAGCGGCGCCTACCTCAAGGCCCTTCTCCGGCCGGACGACATGCTCGTCGCCAACGCGCGGCTGGAGTCAACGAACTGGAGCTCCATCGTGGTGGGGCCGCCGCTCGGCGGGGCGGCGATCGGCCTGTTCGGGCCGGTCGTCACCGTGGCGGCCGACGCGGTCAGTTACCTGCTCTCCGCGCTGGGCCTCACCGCGATCCGCGGCCAGGAGGACGTGCCGCGAAAAACCGGCGGGAGCCCGGTCCGGGCGGGCGCGCTGCTCGACGGCTGGCGGCACATCCTGGGCCACCCCGCTCTGCGGCCGCTGTGGCTCAACCAGATGGCCGTCGCCGGTCTGGTCATGGCCACCGAGCCCCTGCTGGCCGTGCTCCTGCTGCGCCGGCTCGGTCTCCCGCCCTGGCAGTACGGCCTCGCCTTCGCAGCGCCCTGTCTCGGCGGACTCATCGGCTCCCGGCTGGCCCGCCGCGCCGTGGCCCGCTTCGGCCGCGACCGGGTCCTGCGGACCGCCGGCACGCTGCGCGCCTGCTGGCTGGTCGGTCTGGCCCTCGTCCGTCCCGGCGTCCTCGGCCTCGCCACCGTGATGGCCGTCGAGTCGGCGATCATCGTCACCATGAGCCTGTACAGCCCGGTGCTCGCCGCTTACCGGCTCGAACACACCCCCGCGCACCTCGTCTCCCGCACCCTGACGGCCTGGGCGATCGGCCAGCAGGCGGCCGTCGCCGTCCTCACCGCGCTCGGCGGGCTGCTCGCCGACGCCACCGGCCCGCGCACCGCTCTCGCGGTCGCGGGAGTGCTCGCCCTCGCCACCCCGCTCCTGCTGCCCCGGCGCGACCGGACGCCTCATCCTCTGTCGGAACCGTCCGTCGGCCACTCATGAGGCGCCCCCGGCGCACCGACCGGACTACCCCGGCAGAACGGTCGTGCCGGCGCCCCCCGGTCCCGCGGTCAGCGCGCGCAGCAGGGCGTGCGGGACGCGGCCGTCCAGCACCCGCGCCGCGCGGACGCCCGCCCGGACGGCGCGCAGGCAGCTCTCCATCTTCGGCGCCATACCACCGTCGAGCGCCGGCAGCACCGCCGCCAGTTCGGTCGCGGTGATCCGCTCCACGACCCGCGAGCGGCGCGGCCAGTCGGCGTACAGCCCGGGCACGTCGGTGAGGACGACCAGCGCCTCCGCGTCGAGCGCGGCGGCCAGGGCGCCGGCCGCCGCGTCCGCGTTGACGTTGTAGACCTGGCCGTCCGCGCCCCGGCCGAGGGAGGAGACGACGGGGATGTGGCCGTGGTCCAGGAGGACGTCCACGGCCGCCGTGTTGACCTCGGTCACCTCGCCGACGAGGCCGATGTCCACACGCTCGCCGCCGACGTCGGCGTAGCGGCGCCGCGCGGTCAGCGTGCGCGCGTCCTCGCCGGTGAGCCCCACGGCGTACGGGCCGTGCTCGTTGAGCAGCCCGACGAGGTCCCGCTGCACCCGGCCGGCCAGCACCATGCGCGCCACGTCCAGCACCTCGGCGGTGGTGACCCGCAGCCCGCCGACGAAGCGGTCCTCGATGCCCTCGCGGTCGAGCTGGGCGCTGATCTGCGGGCCGCCGCCGTGGACCACCACGATCCGCACGCCGGCCTCCCGGAGGCGCACGACGTCCCGGGCGACATCGCGCAGCAGCGGCTCCCCGCCCATGGCGTGCCCGCCCACCTTCACGACGACGGTGCGGTCCGCGAACGCGCGCAGGGCGGCCGGCGTCCCCGGGGTGACCGGTGCCGTCGTCACGGGCGGTCCGTCAGGCAGCCGCCCATGGTGCGGAACCAGTCGGTGGCAGCGTGTTCGGCGCCGTCGTCCGTGCGGATCGTGCGCACCAGCAGCCCCTCGCGGTGGCCGCCGCGCGCGTCCGCGCCGGCGACGACGACGACCCCGTCGCCCTCGCGGATGAAGACGCGGCCGGGCGTGCCGCCGTACCGGGCCTGCGAGACGGCGGCGGAGACGATCCGGATGCGTTCGCCGCGGTGGTAGGTGAAGGCGTTGGGGTACGGGTCGGACTGCGCCCGCACGAGCCGCTCCAGGTCCTGCGCCGGCCAGTTCCAGTCGATGCGGCTGTCCTCGACGGAGCGCTTGTGGAAGAAGCTCGCGCGGGAGCGGTCCTGGGGCGTCCACTCGGCGCGGCCGGAGGCGATCAGATCCAGGGACTCGCGCACCAGGGGCGCGATCAGGTCGCAGGTGCGGTGGAAGAGGTCGGTGGCGGTGTCCTCCGGGCCGACGGGGACCGAGCGCTGCAACAGGATGTCGCCCGCGTCCAGTTCGCCGTTCATGCGGTGCGCGGTGACGCCGACCCGCTCCTCGCCGTTGATGAGCGCCCAGATGATCGGGGAGAAGCCCGCGTAGGCGGGGAGCAGCGAGTCGTGCACGTTGAGGGCGCCGTGCGGAGGGAGGTCGAAGATCTCCGGCGGCAGCCAGGTGCGCCAGTTGTTGGCGACGATGAGGTCGGGGGCCGCCGCCTTGATCGCCTCCAGCAGTTCGGCGTCGTCCGGGCGGGTGCGCAGCAGCACGGGCACGCCGTGTTTCTCCGCCAGTTCGGCGACCGAGTCGTCCCAGATCTTCTCGTACGCGTGCTCGCTCCTGAAGTGCGTCACGACGAGGGCGACCTCGTGCTCCGACTCCAGCAGGGCCTGCAGCGTCCGGTGTCCCCAGGTCTGATAACCGAACATGACGACCCGCATGGCGGTCTTCCCTTCAGCGATGATTGCAAGGTTAGCCTTACCTTATCTAAGATGTGCCGCGCTGAGGGAGGCGATGCAACGGTGACAGCACCGCGCACTGGTCCGGACACCATCCACGACATCCTGGGAATCGGTTTCGGGCCGTCAAATCTCGCGCTGGCCATAGCCATCGGGGAGCACAACGCCCGGGTCCCCGCCTCCCGGCGGATCAACGCCCGGTTCCTGGAACGCCAGCCGCGTTTCGGGTGGCACCGGGGGATGCTCATCGACGACGCGACGATGCAGGTGTCCTTCCTCAAGGACCTGGTCACCATGCGGAATCCGACCAGCGACTTCTCCTTCCTGTGCTATCTGCGCGAGCGGGGACGGCTGGTCGACTTCCTGAACCAGAAGACGCTCTTCCCGCTCCGCGTGGAGTTCCACGACTACTTCGAGTGGGCCGCCGCCCGCGTCGCGGACGTCGTCGACTACTCCTCGCACGTGCTGTCGGTCGCCCCGGTCCGCGGCGCCGGCGGCGGCGTCGACCACCTCGACGTGACCTGCCGGGACCCGGAGGACCCGGCGCGGACGGTGACGCACCGGGCCCGCAACATCAGCGTGGCCGTCGGCCTGGAGCCGCACCTGCCTCCGGGCACCGAGCTGTCGGACCGCGTCTGGCACACCAGCCAGCTGCTGCCCAGGACCGCCGAACTCACCGCGTCCGGCGCCCCGGTGCGCCGGGCCGTCGTCCTCGGCGCGGGGCAGAGCGCGGCCGAGGCGGTCGACTTCCTGCACCGCGCCTTCACCGAGGCGGAGGTCTGCGCGGTGTTCGCCAAGTACGGCTACACGCCCGCCGACGACAGCCCCTTCGCCAACCGGATCTTCGACCCCGAGGCGGTGGACCTCTACTTCGGCTCCCCGTCGGAGGTGAAGCAGTCCCTCTACGACTACCACCGCGGCACCAACTACTCGGTGGTCGACATGGACCTCATCGAGGCTTTGTACGCGACCTCCTACCGCGAGAAGGTGCAGGGCCGCGAACGGCTGCGCTTCCTCAACGTCTCCCGCATACGTGACGTGGACGTCTCCGACAAGGGCCTCGAGGTGACGGTGGAGTTCCTGCCCACCGGCGAGCGGCAGGTCCTGGAGGCGGACGTGCTCGTGCACGCCACCGGCTACCGTTCGCAGGACGTCGGCTCGCTCCTCGGGGAGTCCGCCAAGCTCTGCCTGCGCGACGACGGCGACGCGCTGCGCGTGGGCCGCGACCACCGCGTCGAGGTCGCCCCCGAGGTGCGGGCCGGCATCTATGTGCAGGGCGGCACCGAGCACACGCACGGGCTGTCCTCCACGCTGCTGTCGACCACCGCGGTCCGGGCCGGCGAGATCCTGGCCTCGCTCGCCGCCCGCCTGGACGAGGCGGCCGCGGCGGCCGCGGCCCGCGTCTGAAACGGCTTCGGGGGCCGCCGGTCGGCCGGCGGCCCCCAGGGCGTAGCGCTCTTCCTGCCCGCGCCCCTCGGTCCGCGCCGCTCTGCCCGCGGCATCAGACGAGGGCGGCCTTGACGAGGCCGCCGAGAACGGCATCGAATCGCCGCCGTCGACCCGTACCGCGACACCGTCATCGAGCCGGCCGACCAGAGCTTCCTCGTCGAGACACTGGCCGGCGCCCGCGACCGGTCGCATGTGCTGCGCCGCCGCATCCTGATGACGCCCGGGGGCATGGAGGAGCCCGCCCGACGGCTCCGCGCCGCCCCCCGCGCCGGCAGGAGGCGCCCCCGGTTCGGGCGTCTCTCCTCCCCGCGTCCCGGCGCTACTTCCCCGGCGAGGCCGCGCGCCGGGTGCGCAGCAGCAGGTGCAGGAAGTACGGCGTGCCGACGACCGCGGTCATCAGTCCCGCGCCGAGCTGGGCCGGGGCGATGACGGTGCGCCCGAGGAGGTCCGCCGTGCAGACCAGCGCGGCGCCCAGGAGCACCGCGACCGGGACGACCCTGACGTGCCGGCGCCCGACCAGAGCCCGGGCGGCGTGCGGGGCGACCAGCCCCACGAAACCGATGGTGCCCGCGGCGGCCACGGCGGTCGCTGTGAGCAGCACGCTCGTGAGGAGGAATCCGAGCCGGGCCGGCCCTCGGCGCAGCCCGAGCAGTGCCGGGGTGTCGTCGTCGAGCGCCAGCAGGTCGAGTTCGGTGCGGCGGGCGACCGCGACAGCCAGACCCAGCACGAGGGCGGCCGCCACGGGCAGCGCGTCGGGCACGGTCCGCCCGTAGGTGGAACCGGACAGCCAGGTGAGGGCCTTCGTCGCGTTGAACGGGTCGGTGAGCACGATCAGCAGGCTGATCAGGGCCGCCGCGGCCGTGGACACGCCGACGCCGACGAGGACGAGTCGGGTCTGCCGGAAGCCGCCGCGCGCCGCGAGCCCGAACACGAGGCCGGCGGTCACCGCGGCGCCCGCGAACGCGGCGCCCGCCACGCTCCACGCCCCCGCGGCCGGGACGGTCGTGACGAACAGCACCGCGCCGAGCGCCGCGCCGCCCGACACGCCGAGGACACCGGGCTCCGCGAGGGGGTTGCGCGTGACGGCCTGCACCAGCGTGCCGGCCAGGGCGAGGGCCGCCCCCGCGAGGAGCGCGGCGAGCACCCGGGGCACCCGCGTGTCGAGGACGAAGGAGACCGTCCGGCCGGCCGTGCCCCGCGCCCAGTTGAAAACGTCGCCGAGGAGCAGCGCGGTGTCCCCCAGCAGCACTCCGGCGGCGGTCACCCCCACCAGGGCGGCGACCAGGAGGCCCACGGTCGTCAGGAAGGCGGCGCGTCCGGGGATGCGCGTCCGCTCCGGCGCGCTCACCCCCGCCGGGTCCGGGGCGCGCAGCGCCATCACCACCAGGAACACCGCGCCAAGCAGGCCGGTGACGACTCCGGTGGGCACGGCGACGGCGGTCTGCGCCGGGATCACGGCGCGCAGCAGGACGTCCGCGCCGAGCACCAGACCGGCGCCCGCCAGGCCCATGACGGGCAGTGCGGAGCGGCCGCGCGTCAGCGGTCGCAGGCGCCGGGCCAGCGGTCGTACGAGGGCCGGCGCGCACAGGCCGACGAAGCCGACGGGGCCGGCGAGGGTCACGGCCGCCGCGGACAGCAGCGACGCGAGGACCACGACGGTGATCCGGGTGCCGCGGACGGGGACGCCGAGCCCGCGGGCGGCGTCGTCGCCCAGGGCGAGGGCGTCCACGCGGGGCGCCACCAGGAGCAGTCCGGCGACAGCGACAGTGGCGACGGGTGCCATCTGCGCCACGCCGTCGAAGCCGTTCTGGCTGATGCTGCCCTGGCTCCACTGGTAGAGGCCGTCGGTCTGCTGCGGGAAGAGCAGGATCAGCCCCTCGGTGACGGAGGTCAGGCCCAGGGTCAGCGCGCTGCCGGCCAGGACGAGGCGTACGGTGCCGGCGGCCGGTCCGGACAGCGACAGGACGACGGCCGCCGCCGCGAGTGCGCCGGCGAACGCCACACCGGAGGAGGCGAGCAGCGGCAGGGACGTCCCGGTGACCATGAGGACGCCCAGGGCCAGGTACGAACCGGCGTTCACCGCGAGCGTGTCGGGCGCGGCCAGCACATTGCGGGTGACGGCCTGCAGGGACGCCCCGGCGATGCCGAGGGCCGCGCCGACCAGCAGTCCGGCGGTCATGCGGGGCAGGCGGGAGGCGATCACGACGGACGCGTCGCCCGGGGCGGCCCCGCCCGTGAGAGCTTTCCAGACCTCGGCGGGGCCGACGGCCGCGGTGCCCTGGGTGATGTCGGCGACCGCGAGGGCGGCGACCAGGAGCACGAGCGCGGCCGTCACCGCGGCCGCTCCCGTCCGGGAGGCGGCCGTGTGCGGACGGGTGGCGGGGGTCGTAGCGGTGACGGCCACGGTGCGCTACTTCGTCAGGGCGCCGACGAGGGCGTCGACGTACGCCTCCATCGACCGCGGACCGCCGAACATCCAGATCCCGTCGGGCAGTCGGTGCACCTCGCCCTTCTTGACGAAGGGCAGCGACTTCCACACGGAGTTCTTCGCGAGGTCGTCGGTGAAGACGTCGCGGCCCTCGATGTCGTTGCCGATGTAGGCGAACCGCGCGTCGCCGAGCTCGGTGAGCCCCTCGACATCGGTGGTGGCCAGACCGTAGTCCTTGTCCCCCTTGACCGTCCAGGCGTTCTCCAGGCCGAGCGCCGTGTTGACGCCGCCGATGAGGGAGCCGCTGGTGAAGGGGCGGACGGAGACCTGGTGGGAAGCGGCGTAGCCGTCGGCGAAGGCGATCCGCGCACCGGCCAGCCCCGCGTCGGCGAGGGCCTTGCGGCCCTCGGCGACCTTGGTGTCGTAGGCCTTCTTCGCCGCGTCGGCTGCGGCGGCGGTGCCGGTCGCCTCGGCGATGAGGTCGAGGTTCTCCTTCATCTGCCCGACGGGGTCGGAGGCGTCGGCGGAGCGGACCTCCAGGACCGGGGCGATCCTCTTCAACTGCTTGACGGCGGCGGTCGGCAGGTCGGTGGTGGCGACGATCAGGTCCGGGGAGAGCGAGGCGATGGTGTCCATGCTCGGCTCGCCGCGGGTGCCGATGTCCTTCGGCTGGTTCTTCAGGGGGACGGCGGAGTCCCACGCGCTATAGCCCTTGACGTCGGCGACGCCGACCGGGTCGACGCCCAGCGTCACCAGGGACTCGACGACGTTCCACTCGGTGCCGACGACCTTCTCGGCCGGCTTGTCGAGGGTGACCTTCGTTCCGCTCGCGTCGGTGAGGGTGATGCGCCGGGTGTCCTTGGCGGCGCTGTCCGCGGCCGGCTCGGTCGTGCCGCAGCCGGCGAGGACGAGGACGGCGGCAGCGGACGCCGCGGCGGTGATGGCGATGGAGCGGCTCATGGGGTGGTCAGGGGCCTTTCGTTGCGTGCGTGGTGGCGGCCGACGGCGCGGGTGCGCAGCAGGCCGGTCAGGGGGTCGGTGTCGACGTCGACCCGTATCCCGTAGGCGTCGGTGAGGAGTCGCGGTGTCAGCACGTCCTCGGGGCGGCCGTCGGCGACGATCCGGCCGGCCCGCAGCAGGGCGATCCGGTCGGCCACGGCGGCCGCCTGGTCCAGGTCGTGCAGGACGACGCCGACGGCGATGCCGTGCCGGTCGGCCAGGTCCCGGACCAGGTCCAGGAGTTCGACCTGGTAGCGCAGGTCGAGGTAGGTGGTGGGCTCGTCGAGAAGGAGCACGCCGGTCTCCTGGGCGAGGCAGCTCGCCAGCCAGACGCGCTGGAGCTGTCCGCCGGAGAGGTGCTCGGCGCCGCGGTCGGCGAGGTCCGCGACACCGGTCATCGCCAGCGCCCGGTCCACCGCGGCCGGGCCGCCCGGGTCGGGGCGTCCCCAGCGGCCTCGGTGGGGGTAGCGGCCGAAGTCCACGACGTCACGTACCGTCAGCCCGCTCGGCGTGGGGCGACCCTGCGTCAGCATGGCCACGCGGCGGGAGAACTCGCGCGCCGTCAGGGCGAGGCCGTCGGCGGTCGTCCCGTCGTGCGCGTGGAGGGTCAGCGTGGCGCGGCGGGCGCCCTGCAGGCGCGCCACCGTACGCAGGAGCGTCGACTTGCCGCTGCCGTTGGGGCCCACGAGGGCGGTCACCTGGCCGGGCCGCAGGGTGATCGACGCGTCGTGGACCACGTCGGTCCCGTCGTACGCCGCGGTCACGCCGTGTGCCGCCAGCCCGAGTCCGCGCGGGACGCGGACCGTGGCGGTCTCTTCCGAAGAACTCACGGAAGGAAGGTTAGCCTAACCTAACTAACTCCATGAACCACCCCTCCCGCATACGTTAAGTTAGGCTAACCTTCCTACATGGCGAAGACCCCGCGGCTCATGCCGCAGAACCCCAGGATGTTCCGCGCCGAGGTCGTCAGGACCGAGCGCGTCACCCCCTCCCTTCACCGCGTGACGGTCACGGGCCCGGACCTCGCCGATTTCCCGTGGAAGGGCTACGACCACTGGTTCCGCCTCTTCATGCAGCTCCCCCACCAGGACACCCTGAGGCTGCCCGAGTTCTCCGGAGCGCGGTGGTGGCAGCCCTACCTCGCCATCCCCACGGCTGAGCGCCCGCACTACTCGAACTACACCGTCGCCGCGTTCCGGCCCGAAACCCCTGAAATGGACATCGAGTTCGTCGTGCACCGCGCCCCGAACGGCCAACTCGAGGGCCGCGCCGCGCTATGGGCCTGCGACGCCCGGCCCGGGGACGCGCTGGCGCTCCTCGACCAGGGCGTGATGTTCGACTGCCCGCAGGACGCCTCGGATGTCCTCGTCGTGGCCGACGAGAGCGGGATGCCCGCCGCCACCGGCATCCTGCGCTCCCTCCCCCGCGCCACCGTGGGCCGGCTGATCCAGGAGGTGCCCACCCCCGACGACCGGCGCGAGCTCGACGCCCCCGCCGGAATGGCCGTCACCTGGGTCGTGCGCGAGGACCCGCACGCCGTTCCCGGCGCGGCCGCCCTCGCCGAACTGCGGCGGCACACACCGGCGAAGCCCAGCGGATACGCCTTCGTCGTCGGCGAGCAGAGCCTCGCCACCAAGGGCCGCCGGCACCTGCACCGCGCGGGCCTGCCCAAGGACCGCATCACCTTCTCCGGCTTCTGGCGCCACGAAGCACGCCACGAAGCACGCCACGAGGGCGCCTGACCGCCGCCACGGGTCAGGGCGGCTCCCCCGCCGTCCCACGCGCGGATCCGGCGGTTCCCCGCACGAACGGGCGCACAAGGAGAACGGTTGAGCCCTGTACGCGCTCCCGCCCGTACGGGGAGAATGCGTGGCGCCCACCCACACACCCACGCGACCGGAAGGCTCGCCGTCCGGTCACCGGCTCCCGGAAGGCGGGGCGATCGCCGTGCTGCTGCACCTGCCCACGTCCGTGTCCGAAGCTCAGGAGTTCATGGCCCAGGGGGCGGTGCCCGTCGGCGGGGCGACGCTCGTATGGGCCACCTGGCAGCGCGACGGGTTCCCCGAACGGGCCATGTCGCTGCGCGACCTGCCGGAGGCGGGCGTGATCGAACGCGAGGCCCTCGGCGCGGCGGTGGTCCTGAACCGGATAGACGACCGGGTTCCCGAGGCGCTGCGCCGGGCGGCCGCCGGCGTGGGCACCGGCGCCGTGCGGCGGACGGCCACCGTCGGCGGCAACCTCGTCGGCAGCACTCTGCGCTGCCTGCTGCCCGCCGCGCTCGTCCTCGACTCCCGAGCGGTCACGCTGGAGCCGGAGCGGACCCAGGAGACCGACCTGTCCGAGGCCGTGGCCAAACAGCACCTCCTGCTCGGCATCCGCTGGCGGGAGCCACTGGTCAGCGCCTACGACAAGGCGCCCGGCGAGGCGGGCGGACCCCCGCCCCCGGTCGTCGCCTCCGCAGTGCACGTCGACGGCGGCGGACGCGGCCTGCGCGTGGCCACCCGCGAGGGCTACGAAGTGCGCTGCGGCAGCGTCCCGTTCGACGGCGACACGGAAGCGGCCCTGCGGGCGCTGGAGGAGACGGACCTCGCCGCGCTCGGCCCCGCGGCGTGGGAGACGGCGCGCCGGCAGGTCACCGCACTCGCCGGCCGGCTCAGCGGCTCCTGAGCGCGCCGGGCCCGCGCGGTCCCGGGCAGTCCGCGCCGGGCCCGGGTCTCCGCGGCGGGCCCGCGAGGAGCCCGTGCTTGAGGCCGCACGGAATCGTCGGCACGGTGCTTCCGCGGAGCCTCGCAGATTTTGCGATCTCTTCCGCCACATCGGGTATGCCCGGGCGTTCCCGGTTGTTGAGGTGTGCGAGAGCGCGTGCCGCACGCCGGAGTACGGCACACGCCCGCCCCCACCGGATCGGAAGAGGCGAGGGAAGAGATGGCTGACAGACGGGAGGACCCGGGGTACGCGGCCGGGTTCGACGTGGACCGCGGCGGGGCGGACCCGGCGCGGATGTGCCTCATCACACGCGACGGCGTCACCACGGTCGAGTTCGTCCTGGAACCGTCGGTCAGCCTCCGGTGCGCCCGGGCGGAAGGCGTCGCCGCGCTGGCGCTGCACCGCTGGCTCCGCGACGTCGACCCCTGCCGGTACTTCGAGCTGCGGGTGGCGTTCCTGCAGTTCGAGTACAACCCCGGTCGCGAGTCCTTCGCCGCCGACGAGGTCCGGGCGCTGTGCGCCCTCCTGGAGGAACAGCGGGGCACCGAGCGGTGGAACGCCGCGCTGGCGCGGCTGCTCGCCAGGCTGGAGGCATGCGCGGCGGAACTCTGAACCCGACGGGTGAGGCCGGCCGGCGGGATCGGTCACCCGCCGGCCGCCACGACCGGCTCCGGCGCCGCTCCCGCCGGGCGCCTTCGCCGCCGCCCCCGGATCACGGACGCCCGCAGGGGCAGGGCGCCCCGCGACACCGCGGAGCAAGCGCGAGCGTGCCCCTCTCAAGACGTTCGAGGGCCTGTCCATGGGTGACGGCCGACACGCGTCTGCCTCCCGCTGCTGACGCCGCTTCCCGGCCCGCGTGGTCAGGGCCGGGTCAGGGCGAGGGTCCAGGTGTGAACGGTGTGCGTCGTCGGGTGGCCCGGCCGGGGCTCGGCGATGACCGCGGTGAGGCGGTCGCCGTCGCGCCGCAGCGAGCTGATGCACCCGGACGCCCTGTCGGGGGCGAGCGGCAGCAGCTCGGCGAGGACGGTGCCCGCCAGGCCGCGGTCGACGGCGCGGAGCACTCCCGCGTCGAGCACCAGGATCGTGCCGTCCTCCAGCACCACCGGTCGCGGCACCACCGAGGCGGTGAGCCGCGGACCCCGCTCGATCCCGCCTCCGGGCAGCAGACGGACGACGCGGCTCCCGGTGGGATGCCTCCGGTCGGCCTCGACGACACGGACGCCGGTTCCGACGACGTAGTGGCCGTAGCTGCGCCAGGAGTCCACGGTGGCGCCGTCGCGGTCGTGCTCCCAGGTGTCGAAGAAGTCGTAGCCCTCCAGCCCGAGCAGGAAGCGTCCGCCCCGCAGCGCGGCGCCGCGCGCACCGCGCAGTTCGGCGATCAGGGTGCCGTCCGCGAGGTCGAGCAGGAGGGCCGGGCCGAGGAACCCCCAGGGCGTGTACTCGAGGGAGTCGGTGGTGACCAGCACCCTGCCCCCGGAGACGTGCGCGGCGTTGGGGCGTCCGTCGAAGGCATAGGTCCAGCGCGTCCGTCCGGAGGCGTCGACACAGCTGATCCTCCCGGTCGCCCCCTGGATGCGCAGGTCGTCCCGGCGCGCCAGCGGCCGCCCGTCGGGCGGCGACGGGTACGGCGGCCGCCCGACCTCGCTGCGACGGTCCATCACGGCGACGCGCCACGGACCCGGGTCCGCCCCCTCGGCGCGCCCGTTCCCCTCGGGTGTCGGCATGGGAGTGATGCTAGCCGCTGCGCGGGCTGCGGCGGCCGGTGCGGTCGGCCGCCGAAGTGGCCCGCTCGACGGGACGTTCGATCGAGGGACGCAGCGGCCTGGGGTGGCCCCGGCCCGGACGCCGCGTTCGACACCGGCGGCCGCCGTCCATGACGAGGTCGGCGCCCGTCGTGGCCTCGAAAGGCAGAACCTCAGCAGGAAGCCGCACGCACAGGAGATCCTCCTCGGCCTCCTGGGCCGCCCTCGGCGTCTCTCGCGGTCGCGTCGGTCACCCGCGGCCAGGTGTGTCCGGCCGGCGACACAAGGTGTTCGTCCGTGCCGGCCCTTCGGGCGCCGGGCGGCCTCGGTGCGGCGCACCCTCCCGAGAGGCCGCGCTCCGCCTCCTTGACCAGGTTTTGCCGGCAAAAGCACTGGTGCGGGGCCGCCTGGAAGAAGCAGGATGATCCTCATGGCCGAATCCACTGCATTCCACGACCTGGCGACGTTCCTCGCGCTGCCCCGCGTCTCCTCGCTGGCGCTGTCACCCGACGGGACGCGTCTGGTCACCGCCGTTCAGGAGCTGTCCGCCGACGGTACGCGGTTCGTCGGCGCCCTGTGGGAGGTGGATCCGGCCGGACAGCGCCCGGCGCGGCGGCTCACCCGCTCCGGGCGCGGCGAGTCCGCGCCCCGGTTCCTGCCCGACGGCACGCTGCTCTTCCTGTCCTCGCGTCCGGTCGCCGACCCCGGTGAGGGCGAGGAGGACAAGCAGGAGGCGGCGCTGTGGAGCCTGCCGGCGGGCGGCGGCGAGGCGTCTCAGCTCCTGGCCAGGGCCGGCGGGATCGGCGAGTACACCACGGCCACCGGCTCCGCGCGTATCGCCTTCGGGGCCTCCCTCCTGCCGGGCGCGACGGACGCGGAGCACGACGAGCGGCTGCGCGAGGCCCGCCGCAAGGCCAAGGTGTCGGCGATCCTGCACGAGTCGGTGCCGGTGAGGTACTGGGACCAGGATCTGGGTCCCGCCGTCCCGCACATGTTCACCGTCGCGGACGCCGCCGAGGGCGGGGCCGCCGCCGTGGACTGCGGCGCGCGGCGCGCCGCCATCGCCCAGGGCGTCGCGCTCTCCCCCGACGGGTCCCTGGTGGCGTACGCGACGGCGGTGGGCTCGCTCCCCGACGAGATCCGCTCCGTGGTCGTCGTCGCGAACGCCGAGACGGGCAAGCCGCTGCGGATGCTGGAGTCCCCCGAAGCGGAGTTCGACGCCCCGGCGTTCACCCCCGACGGCCGGGACCTGGTGTGCTCCCGCAGCCGGCGGGTGACCTGGGACGCCCCAGGCGACGTCACGCTGTGGCTGGCGAGCGCCACGGACGAGCAGGACGCCGGACGCGACCTGCTGCCCGACTTCGACCAGTGGCCGGGCGCGCCGGTCGTCTCCCCGGTGCCCGATGACGACGGCGCCCCGGTGGTGTACTTCACCGCCGACGAGAACGGCCACGGCCCGGTGTTCCGGCTCTCCGCCGGCAGCGGCGAGCTGGTCGCGCTCACCGCCTCGGGAACGTACTCGGACGTCGTGGTGAGCCCGGACGGCGGCACCGTGTACGCGCTGCGCTCCGCCGTCGACAGTCCGCCGACTCCGGTGCGCCTCGACGCCGCGGCGGCCGGGCAGCAGCCCGTCGCCCTGCCCTGCCCCGGGCAGGACACGGTCCTGCCGGGCGGCCTCACCGAGGTGCACACCACCGCCGAGGACGGGACGGCGCTGCGGGCCTGGCTCGTGCTGCCGGACGGCGCGGGCCCCGAGAACCCGGCGCCGCTGCTGCTGTGGGTGCACGGAGGCCCGCAGAACAGCTGGAACGCCTGGTCCTGGCGCTGGAGCCCGTGGGTGGCGGCGGCCGCCGGCTACGCGGTCCTGATGCCGGACCCGGCCCTGTCCACCGGATACGGCCAGCACATGCACGAGCGCGGCTGGACGCACTGGGGCGGCACTCCGTACGACGACGTGATGGCGCTGACCGACGCAGCACTGCTGCGGGACGACCTGGACGGTGAGCGCACCGCGATGATGGGCGGTTCGTACGGCGGCTACATGGCCAACTGGATCGCCACCCGCACCGACCGCTTCAAGGCGATCGTCACCCACGCGAGCCTGTGGAACATGTACAGCTTCGCGCAGGTCACCGACTTCCCGGCGTACTGGATGCGGCGCCAGGGCGACCCGCTGGTCACCACCGAGCGGTACGAGCGCGAGTCCCCTCACCTGCGGGCCGCACGGATCACCACGCCGATGCTGGTCATCCACGGCGACAAGGACTACCGCGTGCCGATCGGCGAGGGCCTGGCGCTCTGGAACGACCTGGCGCGGTTCGAGGTCCCGGCGAAGTTCCTGTACTTCCCCGACGAGGGGCACTGGATCCTCAAGCCCAACAACGTCCGGCTGTGGTATACGACGGTGCTGAACTTCCTGGCGCACCACGTCCTGGGTGAGGAGTGGCAGCGCCCCGACCTGGTCTGACACCCCCCGCTCCCCCGCACGCCGCCGGGGCCCGGTCCGTACCGGGCGCCGGCGGCGTGCGCCGTCACCAGGGCCCGTGGGGAGTCGTGGTCATCAGCGGGTCGTGGTGGGCGGCGGAGGTGAGACGAGGTCCGCCGGCCGCTTCAGCTTTCGCCATCGGCAGGGGGAGCAGCGTCGGACCACGACCCGGAGCGGAAGCACTCGAGGCGGCGCAGGGCATCGGGGCGGACGCGGGCGACGCGCTCGCGCACATCGGTGACAAGCCATTCCACGAGCTCCGCGGTGGCGTGGTACTCGTCGTAGAAGCCAAAGCTCAGGTCGGCGAACTGGGACTCGACCAGCACGTCGTCGAGGAGCGCGGTCAGTTGGGCGTCCGCGGTCGTGGTGCGGACGCCGGTCCATCGTCCAGCCAGGGGGACAGCCCGCCGGTGACCACGGTGACGACGCCGAGCGTTGCCCGGATCGGCACGGGACCGGGGCAGGCGTGCAAGGAAGTCTCCCACCGGACGTCCCAGACGTCGCCCAGGACTTCGGTCAGACGCGCGTCCCAGATGGTCCACTCCGCATGGAGCAGCCGGGACGCGACGATCTCCGCATCGATGTGGTGTCGGCCGGTGACGAGAGGGCGGACGATCCGGGGAACAAGACGGCGGTACAGACGCGGGAAGTCGGCCCAGTGGTCGGGCGTCTTCACCGCGACCGAAACCACCAGCTCGTCAGGTATGTCGTGCAGTGGCCCGGAGAGCAGCGCGAGATCGTGCTCGCTGTAGCAGCGCAGGCACCCGGTGACGGGGAAGGGCGCTTCGCCGGCGAAGGCGAGGTCCAGGGCGTCGAGCGCGCTCAGAAGTGACAGTTGACGGGACATCAGGACCTGTCGGGGACTCCGTCCGGGTGACCGGCGAAGACCTCAGGCTACCAGTCGGCGCCCGTCGCGGGCGGGGCACGGGTGTCTGCGCCTCGGGGCTGCCGGCGGCAGCCGTCACCACGTGGACGCGCACTGGAGGAGTGGTTCGCCGGGCGTCCCGCGCCGCACCCGCGACCCCGGCCCTGGGTCCACCGAACCGCCCACGTCGGCGCGCGCCACGGCCCGTCGGCGGCCCGGTGGCGAGCTCACAACCGCCCATATACCACCGCCGGCCCGGGAATCGCATCAACACCCTTGACATCAAACGCCCCTTGACCCCCTACTAGCCCTTGCACAGCGAACTTGACAACGTTGTCCAGGCGCAGAGAGGGTGCATATGCAGCAGAGAGCTGCCCGGTACAGATGGAGTTCCTCGGCGGTCGTGTTGGCGACCGCACTGGCTCTGGCCGCGGCCACGCAGCAGGCGGCGGTCGCCGTTCCCGAACCCCCGTCGCACGTCGGCAGTTTCACCTCGTCGTTCGAGTCGGGTGACCCCGCGCCCGACTGGCGCGACACGGTGGACACCGCGCCGGACGGGTCCAAGCGGGCCTCAGGCGTGGACGGCGGCTACAGCACCGGCATACCCGGCAACCTCAACGACCACGTCAAGGCCGTCCGCGCCAACGACGAGTACACGGACGCGGGCGAGGTGAAGGAGAACCTCGTCGACGCGGAGTCCGGCACCAAGTGGCTGGTCTTCGCGACCACCGGCTGGGTGGAGTTCGACCTCGACGCCCCCGCGAAGGTCGTCAGCTACGCGCTGACGTCGGCCAACGACGCCCCCGAACGCGACCCCCGTGACTGGACCCTGCAGGGCTCCACCGACGGCAAGGACTGGAAGACCCTGGACACCCGCTCCGGTGAGTCCTTCTCCGAGCGGTTCAAGACCAACTCGTACGACCTCGCGGCGCCCGCCGAGTACCAGCACTTCCGGATCGACATCACCAAGAACAACGGCTCGACGAACATCATCCAGCTCGCCGACCTGCAGTTCTCGACGGGCAAGGACAATGTGCCCGTGCCGCCGGACATGCTCTCGCTCGTCGACCGCGGCCCGATCGGCTCGCCGACGGCGAAGTCGGGCGCCGGCTTCACCGGCAAGCGGGCGCTGCGCTACGCGGGCCGGCACACCGCCGAGGGCCGTGCGTACTCGTACAACAAGGTCTTCGACGTCGACGTGCCCGTCCGCCGGGACACCGCGCTGTCGTACCGGATCTACCCGGCGATGGCGGACGGCGAGCTCGACTACGACGCCACCAACGTCGCGGTGGACCTGGTCTTCACCGACGGCACCTCGCTCAGCCGCCTGGGCGCCACCGACCAGCACGGCTTCCCCCTCACCCCGCAGGGGCAGGGCGCGTCCAAGGTGCTCTACGTCAACCAGTGGAACGACGTCGTCTCCCGGATCGGGTCGGTCGCGGCCGGCAAGACCGTCGACCGCATCGTGCTCGCGTACGACTCCCCCAAGGGCCCGTCGCAGTTCCGCGGCTGGCTGGACGACGTGGCGCTGAAGCCGCTCCCGCAGCCGAAGCGGAAGGCGCACCTGTCGGACTACGCGCTGACCACCCGCGGCACCAACTCCAGCGGCGACTTCTCGCGCGGCAACACCTTCCCGGCCACGGCCGTGCCGCACGGTTTCAACTTCTGGACCCCGGTCACCAACGCGGGCACCCTCAACTGGCTGTACGACTACGCCAAGGCGAACAACGCCGACAACCTGCCCACGATCCAGGCGTTCAGCGCCAGCCACGAGCCCAGCCCCTGGATGGGCGACCGGCAGACCTTCCAGGTGATGCCGTCCGCCGCCTCGGGGACGCCGGACACGGACCGCCGCGCGCGGGCGCTGCCCTTCCGGCACGAGAACGAGACCGCCCGCCCCTACTACTACGGGGTGCGGTTCGAGAACGGCCTGAAGACGGAGATGGCGCCGACCGACCACGCGGCCGCGATGCGCTTCACCTACCCCGGTGACGACGCGAGCGTGCTCTTCGACAACGTCACCGAGCAGGCCGGCCTGACGCTCGACAAGGAGACCGGCACCTTCACCGGCTACTCCGACGTGAAGTCGGGGCTGTCCACAGGCGCCACCCGGCTGTTCGTGTACGGGGAGTTCGACGCGCCGGTCACGGAGGGCACGTCGAGCGGTGTGAAGGGCTACCTGCGCTTCGACGCGGGCGAGGACCGCACCGTGACGCTGCGCCTGGCCACCTCGCTGATCAGCGTCGACCAGGCGAAGGACAACCTGCGCCAGGAGATCCCTCAGGGCACCTCCTTCGAGGCGGTCACGTCCCGCGCGCAGAAGCAGTGGGACGATCTCCTGGGCCGCGTCGAGGTCGAGGGCGCCACTCCGGACCAGCTGACGACGCTCTACTCCAGCCTCTACCGGCTGTACCTGTACCCGAACTCGGGCTTCGAGAAAGTGGGCGGGAAGTACCAGTACGCGTCCCCGTTCACCGCGATGACCGGTCCCGACACCCCGACGCACACCGGTGCGAAGATCGTGGACGGCAAGGTCTACGTCAACAACGGCTTCTGGGACACCTACCGGACGACCTGGCCCGCGTACTCCTTCCTGACGCCCGGCCAGGCGGGCGAGATGGTCGACGGCTTCGTGCAGCAGTACAAGGACGGCGGCTGGACGTCGCGCTGGTCGTCCCCCGGCTACGCGGACCTGATGACGGGCACGTCCTCGGACGTGGCCTTCGCCGACGCCTACGTCAAGGGCGTGGACTTCGACGCCGAGGCGGCGTACGACGCGGCCGTGAAGAACGCGACGGTCGTCCCGCCGCAGTCGGGCGTCGGCCGTAAGGGCATGGACACCTCCCCCTTCCTCGGGTACACCAGCACCGACACCCATGAGGGCCTGTCGTGGGCGCTGGAGGGCTACCTCAACGACTACGGCATCGCCGAGATGGGCAAGGCCCTCTACGAGAAGACGGGCGAGAAGCGCTACAAGGAGGAGTCGGCGTACTTCCTCAACCGCGCCCAGGAGTACGTGAACCTCTTCGACCCGCAGGCCGGTTTCTTCCAGGGGCGCGACGCCGGGGGGAACTGGCGGGTGGACTCCGCGACGTACGACCCGCGGGTGTGGGGCTACGACTACACCGAGACCAACGGCTGGGGCTACGCCTTCACCGCCCCGCAGGACAGCCGCGGTCTGGCCAACCTGTACGGCGGCCGTGACGGCCTGGCGAAGAAGCTCGACACCTACTTCTCCACCCCGGAGACCGCCTCGCCCGAGTTCGTCGGCTCCTACCGCGGCGTCATCCACGAGATGACGGAGGCGCGGGACGTGCGGATGGGCATGTACGGGCACTCCAACCAGGTGGCCCACCACGTGACGTACATGTATGACGCGGCGGGCCGCCCCTGGGAGACGCAGAAGAACGTCCGCGAGGTGCTGTCGCGCCTCTACACCGGCAGCGACATCGGGCAGGGCTACCACGGCGACGAGGACAACGGCGAGCAGTCGGCCTGGTTCCTCTTCTCCTCGCTCGGCTTCTACCCGCTGGTGATGGGCAGCGGCGAGTACGCCGTCGGCTCCCCGCTGTTCACCAAGGCGACGGTCCACCTGGAGAACGGCGAGGACCTGGTCGTCAAGGCGCCGAAGAACAGCACGCGCAACGTGTACGTGCAGGGGCTCAAGGTCGACGGCCGCCCCTGGAAGTCGACTTCCCTGCCCCACTCGCTGCTCGCCAAGGGCGGCGTCCTGGAGTTCGACATGGGCCCCAAGCCCTCCTCCTGGGGCACCGGCAAGAAGGACGCGCCGGTCTCGATCACCCAGGACGACAAGGTGCCCGCGCCCCGCGCGGACGCCGTCACGGGCGACGGCGCGCTGTTCGACAACACCTCGGCGACGGCCGCCGCGGTGACCGCCGTCGACCTCCCGGTCGCCGGGCGCACCAAGGCCGTCCAGTACACGCTGACCTCGTCGGCGGACCGCGCCAAGGCGCCCACCGGCTGGACGCTGCAGGGCTCCTCGGACGGCGAGCACTGGAAGACGCTCGACAGGCGCTCCGGTGAGTCCTTCACCTGGGACCGCCAGACCCGGGCCTTCTCGGTCGCCTCGCCGGGCGGTTACACGCACTACCGCCTGGTCCTGGACGCCGAGTCGACCCTGGCGGAGGTGGAACTGCTCGCCTGATCGGCTCGGAGCGACGGGGGGGGGGGGGGGGGGGGGGGGGGGGGG
>NZ_JBYIQP010000038.1:0-54919 GCF_057707665.1 Actinacidiphila sp. bgisy167
GGCAGTGCAGCGTGCCGTGCACCAGGTGGAGACCGCCCTCGCCCGCGGGCCGCGTGTCGGCGGCGGGGCCGCCCCGTCCCGCTCCGCGGCCGGGCCCGGCCTGTCCGGCACCGACCGCGGGCTGACCGTGCTGCCGCTCGGTGACGGCCTGCTGGCGCGCCACGTCACGGTGCGCGGCACCGACCCTGCCACCGGCGCCCCGGTGGCGCAGGAGGTCTACGTCGACGCCGCCACCGGCATCGTCCGCTTCCAGTCGGGAGCGCTGCGCACCCTGACGGCCGCGGCGCCCACCAGGCGCGGGGCGGCGAGCAGCACTCCGGAGCGAGGCAAGGCCCCCACCACTCCGGCGAGCGGTTCCACAGGCGTCACCGGCAGCGGGATCCTGCTCAACGGCGCCACCGTGCCGCTGAACCTCACCAAGGACACCGCCACCGGCGGCTACCTGCTGCGCGACAGCGCGCACATGGCCGACAGCAAGGCGCACAACGTCATCCAGACCTGGGACGCCTCCAGCCTGTGGTGGGTGGACCTCGACGGCGAGTGGCCGGCGGGGGTGGTGCCGTTCGCCTCGCCCACCACGAAGGTTCCGCAGGAGCTGACCGACAACGGGGCGGTCGACGCCCACTGGGCGGCCGGCAAGGTCTACGAGTACTACCGCGGCACCTTCCAGCGCGACAGCCTCGACGGCAAGGGCATGGCCATCAACTCGCTCGTCGGCGTCACCGATGTGCTCGGCTTCCCCTGGGTCAACGCCTTCTGGGACGGCAGCAAGATGGTCTACGGCACCGGTGACAGCGAGTACCGCTCGCTCTCCTCGGACCCGGACGTCGTCGGCCACGAGATGACCCACGGCGTCGTCGAGCACACCGCCGACCTCGTCTACTCGGGCCAGTCCGGCGCCATGAACGAGGCCATCGCCGACTACTTCGGCAACGCCATCGACATCACCGTCAGCGGCACCCCCATGAGCGACCCCGAGGCGGGCCTGATCGGCGGCGACCTCTGCCGCACCCTGGCGCCGAAGGACTGCGCCCTCCGCGACCTCAACGACGGCGCGGACACCGGCGACTTCGTCAGCATGCCGCTCGGGCCGCTCAACGACCAGGGAGGCGTGCACCTCAACTCCACCATCTTCGGCGGCGCGCTGTGGGACATCCGCGAGGCCCTGGGCGGCGAACTCGCCGACCAGATCGTCTACAAGGCGCTCACCTCCTACCTCACCCCTCTCGACGGTTTCACCGAGGGCCGTGACGCGGTCCTCGCCGCCGCCAAGTCGCTGCACGTCAAGGGCGACCGCATGGAGCAGGTGAAGAAGGCCTTCGACACCCACGGCATCGTCCCCGACTGGGAGAAGAGCCTCGGCCTGGACAGCGACCTGCTGCTCGACCGGCTCGGCACGATGGAGGTCTACTACGCCAACGACATCAGCCCCGCCACCGGCGGCGACTGGTGGGTGGTCCCCCGCTCCAGCGCCGACAGCACGGCCCCGTACTCGATGTGGGCCGGCCGCATCGACGGCAAGGGCAAGGCCCGCCGGATCTCCCCGGAGGACGGGCGCTACCACTTCAGCCCCGTCACCGACGGCAAGCGCGTGGTGTGGGTGGCCGTCGGCGACACCTTCGACCTCATGTCCGCCCCCGTGACCGGTGGCCCGGCGAAGCTGCTCTACCGCACGTCCCGCTCGATCGGCAGCCTGAGCATGGACGGCGACACGGTCGCCTGGTACGAGAACGAGGACGAGGGCCGCACCTCCCTTCGCTACCTCAAGGGTTCGGACCCCACACCGCACACCATCCCGCAGAACCGTCCCGACGTGGCCGCGGTCACCGACTTCGCCCGGGCCGAGTCGCCCTCCGTGAAGGACGGGCGCATCGCGTACATGGTCAGCGGCTGGTGGGGCGACGACAACCAGCAGAGCCGCGCCGTCGTCGACGTGTACGACACGCGAACGGGCACGACCTCCTTCGGCACCCCGATCCGCACCGTGGGGTTCAGCAAGCCCGTGGCGACCGCTTCCGGCGTGTACTGGCTCGCCGACTCGAACGTCTACGACGAGGGTCAGGCGGCGCTGCGCAGGAGCGACCTCGACGGCTCGCACGTCGAGGACGTCATCCCGGAGACCTCGTCCGCGTTGCTCGGGGTCTCGGACCTGACCGCGTCGGACACCGCCGTCACCGTGGAGGTCTCCCCGCTGGCCCGGACCGACGTTCCCTACCTCAACACCAAGCAGTACCAGTTCACGTCCAAGGGGACCCCGCTCGGCCGCGTCTCGTGCGGTGCGGGCCGCCAGACGTTCGCCGTCGCCGGCACCGGCAACCGTGTGCTGTGGCTGGACACGACCACCACGTCCTTCGACCTGGTGACCCGTGCCCGGCCGGCGGGCGACTGCCGCTGACCTCCGCCGGGTGAACCGGGGCCGGGCCCCGGTTCACCCGGCACCGGTCGTCAGCGCGGCATCGGCAGCTCCACCAGAGCGGCGAGTTCGGCGCGGGTCGCCGGCCGGAGCGTGGACAGGACCTGGCGTGCGGCCGGGAGCTGGGCCTCGCCGGCTCCCCGCAGGGTGACGGTGCAGACCAACCCCCCACGTAACAACCGCTGTTCACGACGGGGGCGGTCGCCGCCGTAGGCGATCAGCAGGCGGCCGCCCCCGTCGTCGCGGCAGTGGATCTCCTGGCCGAACGGAACGGGGCAGCCGCGCGCGTCCACGCGCCGGGTGCCCGGCCCGGCGCGTTCGACATGGAGGCCCAGGGCCGGGACGTGCGGGCTCTCGTAGTGGGCGCCGAAGCCGTCGCGGCTCGCTCCCCCGACCAGCAGGGTGTAGCCGGTGGGCGGGTCGCCGACGCGCAGCAGCGCGCCGTCCACGCCGTTGGCGCTCAGCCACGCGTCGAGGGTGGGCGGACGGGTCGCGTCCCAGGCGGCGTATCCCCCGCCGGCCACAAGAACGACGGCCGCGGCGGTCGTGGCGAGCCGGGCCCTGGCCCCGGGCAGGAAGAACCCGGCGGCAAGCGCGTGACAGGTCCCTCCGACGGGGAGCAGCACGAGCCGGCCCGCGCCGCCGCCGACATGGTGCAGCAGTACCGCCGCAGCGAGCGCCCCGGCGGTGCCGGACAGGTACACCACCGCCGTCCAGCCCCACAGGCCCCCCGCCCGGCGGGTGGCCGGCACGACGGTGCGCGCGGCGCGGCCCAGGGTGGCGAGGAACGCCGAGGCCAGTGCCGCCGTGCCGGCCGCCGCGGCGCCCTGGACGGCCACCGGCCCGTCGAGGAACAGCACGAGGACCAGCACCGGCAGCTGCACGGCGGTCAGGGCGCAGCCCGCCGTCCAGACAGCGGCCAGATGCGCACCGACGGCGGTGGCGTCGTTCTTCCGGATCACGTCCGTTGATCACGCGGGGGCGGGTGCTCACGGTTCCACCCCCGGCGGTCCAGGCCGTCGGCCGCCGGAAGCGGAAGCGGGAACTCCTGATCGTTTGCTGTACGGGCCCGCACCGCGCCCTCGCACCGACACTTCGAAGGAGCAAGTCATGACCGCTGGAGAGGACGGCCGGACCCGTGTCCGCGACGCCGGCGACGACGGGCCGCAGAAGCCCGCCCGGCGCACACGCGGCCGCGGCACCCGCGCGCAGCGTCCCTGGTGGCAGGAGTTGCCGCTCCTCGTGCTCCTGGCACTGGTCATGGCCCTGGGCATCAAGACTTTCCTCGTGCAGGCCTTCTCCATCCCTTCGGGTTCGATGCAGAACACCCTCCAGGTAGGAGACCGGGTCCTGGTCGACAAACTCACCCCGTGGTTCGGGGCGAAGCCGCATCGCGGCGAGGTGGTCGTCTTCCGCGATCCCGGCGGCTGGCTGGGCGACCAGCCGCAGCAGACCGGCCGCAACGTCATCACGCAGGCTCTTTCGTTCGTCGGGCTGGCGCCCTCCGCCGACGAGCAGGACCTCATCAAGCGGGTGATCGCGGTCGGCGGGGACACCGTGGACTGCGAGCGCGGCAAGCCGGTCGCGGTGAACGGGAAGCCGCTGGACGAGCCGTACATCTACCCGGGCGCCACTCCCTGCGACGACAACCCGGTCGGGCAGGTCACCGTCCCCGCGGACCACCTGTGGGTGATGGGCGACCACCGCAACGCGTCGGAGGATTCGCGTGCCCACGTCCGCCAGCCCGGCGGGGGCTTCGTGCCGGTGGACGACGTGGTCGGCCGGGCCGTCGTCATCGCCTGGCCGATGCCGCGCTGGTCCACGCTGCCGGTGCCCGCGACCTTCGACCGGTTGTGATCCCGGGGCGGCTCCGCAGCGGGGCGCGGGCTGCCGGTCGCGGTCCGGCGATCCGCCGCGGGGCGGCTGTCCCACGTCGGTGCCGGAACCGGTTCTCACCCCGCTGGGCGCCCCGGTCCAGGCGCCGTGCCGGATCGCCGCCTTCCCGAGACGACCGACCGTCGTGTCCCGGCGCCGACCGGAACGCCTTGACGCCGCCGCACCTCGGTCGCAGAGTGGATACCGCATTGCGGCAGTGGTTTCCACGATGCGACACGTAAGGACGGTGGAGCCATGATCCAGACGAATCCGCGCGCCCACAAAAGCCCGGGCGCATCCGGTACCGGCTCCGCTTCCGCTTTCCCGGCGGCCGGCCGTCGACAGTGCCCCGCCTGCCGGCGGCTTCCGGTGTTACCGCCCAGCGCGACGGTTCCGCGACGGCGGCCGGTTCCCCGGCCCTCGGATACGGGCCGCATCCGAACATTCCGGCCGACCGGCCGGTCCCCCCACCGGGCCGGGTGACATCCCGTCCGTCCGCAGGTGCGTGGTCGCGCGTTCCCGCCGTGCCGGAGGGCGCACGCGCACCGTACGCGTGACGTCCGCGCACGCGTACGAACCACCCGCAGGACCCTTCATGAAACTCTTCTCTCCCCCCGTCCCGGCGGCCGGCCGGGCGACGCGCCGCCTCGCCCCCTCCGGCGCGCGCCGCGCCGGAGGACACGGGAGGCACCCGCGGCATGCCGTCCGGGCAGGCGAACACGTCCCGAGGGCGGGCGTCCGCATCCAGATGTCCCTGCCGGGCGGGCTGATCGCGGCGATCACCCTGGCCGGGGCGCTGGCGCCGGTGGCCATCCATCTGTCCCCGCTCCTGGTCGCCGCCCCGACATGCACGGCCGCGTTCGCCCGTGCCCGGTTCACCGCGTGCGTCGCCCTCATCGCCAGCGGCGCGGTCCTGCTCGTCGACCGCCACGACGGGCTGTGGCACACGCCCATCATGCCCATCCACATCGGCTCGGTGCTCGCGGTCTCCGCCTTCGTCATCGCCGCACGCACCTTGCACGACCGCGACCTGGCGGAGCTCAACGAGGTGCGGGCGGTGTCCGAGGCCGCCCAAAGGGTGCTGCTGCGGCCGATCCCGCCGCGCATGGGTCCCCTGCGGGTCGCCTCCGTCTACCGCGCGGCCGCCGCGCACGCCCTGGTGGGCGGGGACCTCTTCGGCGCCGCCCGCACCGACCACGCGACGAGGTTTCTGATCGGTGACGTCCGCGGCAAGGGGCTGCCGGCCGTGGAGGACGCCTCCGCGTTGCTGGGCGCCTTCCGCGAGGCCGCCCACCACCACACCACCTTGCCGGGCCTGGCGGCGACGTTGGAGCGCAGCATCCAGAGGCACTTGGCCGAGCTCGACGAGGCGGGACCCGAGGCGGGCCCCGAGGCGGCTGAACGCTTCATCACCGCCCTCCTGGTGGAAGTGCCCGACACCACGGGCGTCCTGCGGATCGTCAGCTGCGGGCACCCGCTTCCGCTGGTCCGGCATGCCGGACGGATCACCTCTCTCGAGGCGGACCGGCCCTCGCCGCCCTTCGGCCTGGCCGGCGACTCCCCGGACGACTTCCACATGGACACCTTCGCCTTCGGTGCCGGCGACACTCTCCTCCTCTACACCGACGGCGCCATCGAAGCCCGGGACGACTCGGGCGACTTCTACCCCTTCCACGAACGGGCCGGCACCTGGAACTGGGACAGGCCGGACGAGTTGCTGCGCCATGTCAGTGGTGACCTGGACGCCCACACCGGGCAGCGCCTCGACGACGACCTGGCGATGATGGCGGTGCAGCGACCGGCGCCGGCGGGTGCCGGACAGGATCCGCCCGCCCCCCGGTCGCCCCACCCGTCGGAGGCCGCACCATGATCGGCGAACGTACCGCAGTGCCGCAGGGACGTATCGGCCACGGCAGGGAGCCGGGGGGCGCACTCGTACTCCGCCGCCTGTGGAGCCCCGGCCCCGTGCTGCTGCTGTGCTACCTCGGCGCGGTGTGCGCGGTCCAGTTGGAGGCGTCGGCGGGAGGCCTGCGCTGGGCGCCATACTCGGCGTTCGCGCCCCTCGCGGCCGCCACGGTGCTGCCGGTCAGGCGCACCTTCGCCATCGGCGTCGCCACGCTCGCTGCCAGCGTGGCGATCTACGGCTTCGTGATCGGCGGGGTGTCGGTGGGCGGCCGGACCGTCGTCATCATGGCCGCCGCGCTCTCCTTCGCCGCGAGCGTCGTGCTGTGCCGGGCCCGGCTGCGTCTGCAGCAACGGCAGTGCCCGGCGCCCGGCACGTGCGTCCCGGCACCCGTCACGGCTGCGGCGGTCCCCTCGCCCGCCGGAAGCGACCGCTCCCACCCCCAGCGCTGCGATTCCGCCCCTTCGGCCCCCGACGGCCTGCTGGTGACGTCCCTGCCGGGATCGGGGGCGGTGGAGGCCGTCGGCCGCTACGTGCCGGCGTGCGATCACACGGGGTCCAGCGCCCACTGGCTCGACGCGATCCCACTGCCCGGCGCCCGGGTCGCCCTCGTGGCGGGATCGGTGTCCGAGGACAGCGGGACGGCGGCGAGCGCGGACAGCGGGACGGCGGCGAGCGCGGCGGCCACCGGGCTGCGGGCCGCGGTGCGCACCCTGGCAGACATCGACCTCCAGCCGGACGAACTGCTGACCCACCTCGACGACGTGCTCGGTCGGCTCCGGCCCGAGGGGAGACAGGTCAGCGCCGCCTGCCTGTACGCGGTCTACGACCCGGTGTCCGGCCGGTGCTCGCTCTCCACGGCCGGGCACCCCGCACCCCTCGCCGTCACCCCCGACGGCACGGTGGTGGACCTCGAGCTTCCGCCGTCCCGGCCCTTGGGCATGGCACGGCCGTCCGCCGAAGCCACCGAGGTGGAGTTCCCCACGGGCAGTGTCCTGCTCGTGCGCACCGGTTCCCCCGTCGGTGAGCCGGCCGACGAGACGGTCCTCGGCGCGCTCGCCCGTACCGGGGAGCACGGCCGCTCCCTGGACGACGTGTGCCGTGCCGTCCTGCGCGCCCTGCCGCGGGCCGACCGGCCCTGCGCCGCGGTCCTCGCCGCCCGCACCCGCACGTTCGGCAGCGACGCCGTCGCCACCTGGGATCTGGCGCACGACCCCGCCGCCGTCTCCCACGCGCGCGCCCACGTGGCGGCCAAGCTCGCCGACTGGGGCCTCGCGGATGCGACGCAGTCGACCCAGCTGATCGCCAGCGAACTCGTCACCAACGCCATCCGCCACGCCGTTCCGCCGTTCCGGCTGCGCCTCATCCGGCATGACGCCATGCTGACCTGCGAGGTCTCCGACAGCAGCAGCACCACCCCGCATCTGCGCCGGGCCCGCACCTTCGACGAGAGCGGCCGGGGGCTGTTCATCGTCGCCCAGCTGACCCAGCGCTGGGGCTGCCGCCACAGCGGGACGGGCAAGACCATCTGGGGCGAACAGCCCTGCTGACCGGTCCGCCGGCGCCCCCCGGTCCCGGCCGGCCCGGCTTTCGGCGGCTCCCGAACGGAGCGGTCCCGCGCCCGGGGAATCCGGGCGCGGGACCGTGGAGTCAGCCGTCCGCGCGGCTCACTTGCGCACGGTGAACTCGCCCGTCAGCGCACCCAGGGCGACGCTGTACGTCCCGGGCGTGTCGCGGCGCACGGTGAAGTCCACACGGATGTCCTTACCGGAGGGGACCTGCACGGCACGGCGCTCCTCGACCTCGCCGCCGACCAGGAGCACGGCCTGGTAGGTCCCGGCCCGCTCGCCGACGTTCTTCACGTGGACGGAGACGCGCACCTTCTTGTCCGGCCGGGCGCTGTCCGGGGTGACCGACAGGTCGCTCGGCGCGAACACCGGCTCGGGGCCCGGGGTCCGGTCGTGGACGAAGACGTCGTAGCGGCGGTTGGTGTCGCCCTCGACGAGGTTCGTCGCGCCGCTCTCGAAGGCCACGTACCGGCCGTCCCCGCTGAGGGAGGGGAAGTCGGACGCGGCGTCGCCCTGCACGCCGTCCACGCCGGTCGACACGCGCTCGGTCGTGCCGGCCGTGCGGTCGCGGACGAAGACGTCCGCCTGCCCGTTGGTGTCGTCGGGCACCAGGTTGCTCGCGTAGCTGTAGAAGGCGACCTTGCTGCCGTCGTCGCTCAGCGCCGGTGCGAAGGCCCAGTTGTCGGGCTGGGACCCCGAGCCGACGGAGACCTGCTCGGTGGCACCGGTGCGAAGGTCGTGCGCGAACAGCTGCCAGTTGTTGGTGAAGGCCACGACCTGGCCGTCCGCGCTGATGACGGGGCCGCTGTTCTCCCCGGGCTGCGGACCGGGCACCAGGGTGGTGGTGCCGGTCTGCCGGTCGTGGACGAAGACGTCGAGCTCACCGTCGGTGTCGCCGGGCACCAGGTTGCTCGCGGCGCTCTGGAAGGCGACGTACCGGCCGTCGGCGCTGACCGACTGCTCCCTGGAGGGGCCGTCGCCGGGGCTGCCGTCGGGGGCCTGCGAGATCCGGCTGGTGGTGCCGGTCTGCCGGTCGCGGATGAAAACGTCGGTGGTGTTGTTGGTGTCGCCGGGCACCAGGTTGTCGGCGTCGCTGATGAACACCGCGTAGCGTCCGTCGGCGCTGAGGGAGGGCGAGGAGGACAGGCCGTTGCCCTGGGTGCCGTCGGAGGCCACGGACACCCGCTCGGTCGTGCCCGTCCCGCGGTCGTGCACGAAGCTGTCGGTCTGCTCGTTGGTGTCGCCGGGCACCAGGTTGGTGGCGCCGCTGTTGAAACCGACGAAGCGGCCGTCGGAGCTGAGCGAGGGCGTCAGCGAGAAGCTGTCGGCCTGGGTGCCGTCGGAGGCGACGGACACCCGCTCGGTCTGGCCGGTGCGCCGGTCGGCGACGAAGATGTCGAGCTCGCCGTTGGTGTCGCCCGGAACGAAGTTGGAGGCCGGGCTGGCGAACGCCACCGCGGATCCGTCGGCGCTCATCCTGGGCCACCAGGCCTCGTGGTTGGCCTGCTCGCCCTCGGAGGTCAGCGACACACGCGCGGTCGCGGACGGCCGGGGCAGTCGCAGGTCGGCCGTGGTCTGTGGCCCCTTCTCCCGGACGGTGACCGGTACGGGCTTGGAGCGCGAGATACCGGCCGCGTTCGCGCCCACCTCGTAGTCGCCGACGGGCACGTCGCGGATGGTGTAGCGGCCCTCGCGGTCGGTCGTCGCCTTCAGCGGGTCGGGGACGTCGAGGACGGCGACCGTCGCCCCGGGCACCGTGGAGCCCGTCGGGCCGAAGGTGACCCGGCCGGTGATCGTCCCGCGGCCGGTGGGGGCGAGCTTGAGGGAAACGTCGGTGAAGCGGTCGGTGCTCACCCGCTCGGTGGCCTTCTGCTCCACGTAGCCGAAGCGGGTCAGCCGCAGTTCGTGCGTGCCTGCCGCGAGGCGCATCTCGAAACGGCCGTCGGCGTCGGTGGTGACGGTGCGTCCGTTCTCACGCGCGACGGTGACGCCGGCCAGCGGGCGGCCGCTCTTGGCGTCCTTCACCGTGCCCCGCACACCGCTGGTCAGTGCCGCCTCGTGCACCGCGGCGTAGGCGTCGATGCGGCCCCAGCCGTACCGCGGGTTCGGGCGTGCGCCGTAGCGCTGGTCGAAGAAGGAGGTGCCGGTGAGGATCGCGAGGGCGTCGTCCACGGTGAGGTCCGGACGTGCCTGGAGCATCAGCGCGACTGTGCCGGACACGTGCGGCGTGGCCATGGACGTGCCGTCGAGCACCCCGTACTCGCCGCCCGGGAAGGCGGAGAGGATGTCGACGCCGGGGGCGGAGACGTTGGGCACGACGTACGACTGCGGCCAATCGGCGGGCGCGTCGATCCAGTCGGTGCGGTCGACGACCTCGCCGCAGGAGAAATCGGCCACGTCGTCGGCCTCGTCGGTGGCGCCGACGGACACGGCCTCGTAGACGTTCCCGGGACTCGCGGAGCCGGCGGCGCAGTCGTTGCCGATGGCGAACGCGGGGAAGACCCCGGCACGGCGCAGGTTGCGGGTGATGTCGATGAACTCGTCCGAGTAGCCCTCGGACCCGAGGGACATGCTGACGACGTCGGCGGGTTCACCGGCGGGCTTCCCGTCCGCGTCGTACGGGGACATCGCCCACTGCATGCCCGCGATCACCTGGGCGAGCGAGCCGTGACCGCCGGGGATGACCAGTCCGGCCATCAGCTCGGCGTCCGGTGCGACGCCGATCGCGGTGCCCGAGGCGTCGCCGCCGGCGATGGTGCCGGCGACGTGGGTGCCGTGGTAGGCACTGTCGTGGGGCAGGGAGGGAACGGGCTCACCGTCCTCGCCGAACTCCAGCCAGCCACCCGGGTGCGCGGGATCTGTGGCGTCGTCGGTGGCGAGCTTCCCGGCCAGGTCGGGGTGGCTGATGTCGACGCCGGTGTCCAGGACGGCGACGCGGACGCCCTCGCCCGTGGGCCCCTGCTCGGCGCGCAGCTTGTCGACGCCGATCTTCGTCAGGCCCCAGGTGCTCGCCCCCGCTGCGGCGGCGCGGGCGGCCTTGACGTCCTTCTCGACCTCGACGGGGGGCGCCTCGAGCGTGAAGTTGGGGATGATGTGGTCGACCGGTGCGAGGTCGGCCAGTTCCTGGAGGGTCTGCGGCCGGACCTTGACCAGCAGCATGTTCTTCAGCCAGAAGGTGTTGAGCACCTTGTCGCCGCGCGCTTCGACGAGGTCCACGACCGGGGACTGCACGGACCGCGCGCTGCGCTCCAGTCGGGCCCTGGCCTCGCCCGGGTCATCTCCCTGCTCGGTGAGCGCGGCGGAGCCGTCGCGGAGCACCACCGCGGCCTCGACACGGCCGTCGCCCCGCGCCTCGGCCGCGTCCATCCTGCTCAGCAGCGCCGGGTCGATCTTCTGCCGCCCGGTCGGGGACGGCGCCGACGTCGCCTCGCCGCTCTCCTGCGCCGCGGCCGGAAGGGCGGTCAGCAGCAGCGTGCATATCCCGAGTGCCGGCAGCCACGCTCGGTGGCGGCGGTCCCGGAGTAGGCGGGGAACAGGCAGCGGCATGGGCGCTCCTTCGTGCGACGTGTGTCCACGTCAAGAGGATTGACGACGTACCGCGGGGAACGCTGACATCCGGTTGACCGGGCTGACAAGATGATCAGGAGGCGACTTCCCGTCAGGTGACGGGAGTACGACACGTGAAGACAGCGCGAAGGCGGACGACAGGACCATGCTCGAACCCATCGGCCTGAGCCGGCAGGACGAAACGGTGTACGAGGTCCTCGTGCGCCGGGTGCACGCCACGGTGGCGGAGTTGGCGCTCGACAGCCAGCTGCCCGTACCCGCGACGCGCCGCAGTGTGCGGTCGCTGGTCTCCCTCGGCCTCGCCGTGCGCTCCACCGGACGCCCCGTCACCTATGCCGCGGTCTCTCCCGACAGCGCGCTGGAGGCCGTGCTGCGCGAGAGGGAAAGGGCGTTGCACGACGTCCGGTCCCACATCTCCGGCCTGATGGACCTGTACCGCGCCGCGACACGTTTCGTGAACCCCGGCGAGCTGGTCGAGGTCGTCTCGGGACGGGACGACGTCAACCGCCGCTGGGCGCAGCTCCAGCAGAGCACGCGCACACAGGTGCGGGGGTTCGACCGGCCGCCGTACGCCACCGTCGAGGAGCACACCCAACCCAACCCGGTCGAGCTCGAACTGCTCAAACGCGGCGTCGCCTACCGCGTCATCTACGACAGCACCGTGCTCACCCTGCCCGGCTGGCTCGCGAACGTCACGATCGGCATCCAGCACGGGGAGCAGGCCCGGGTGGCGTCCGACCTGCCGATGAAGCTGGCCGTCTTCGACGACCGCATCGCCATCATCCCCCTGCTGCGCCCGGGCGACAACACCTTGACGGCGTCCTATGTGATCCACCCCTCGCCCCTGCTCGACGCGCTCGTCGCCCTCTTCGAGACGTTGTGGGAGCGCAGCATGCAGGTGCGTCTGCCCGCGCACGGCGGGTCCCTGGGCAGCCTCGAACAGACCGGGGACGAACTCAGCGCCGAGGAGGCGAAACTGCTGACGCTGCTCGCGGCGGGCGCCACCGACAAGTCCGCGGGCCGCGCCCTGGGCTGGAGCGAACGGACCGTCCAGCGTCATGTCACCCGGCTCATGCAGCGCTTCGGCGCCCAGACCCGGTTCCAGATAGCGATGGAGGCCACCCGCCGCGGGTGGATCTGAATTCCTTCGCCGCCGCACACCGCCCGGCGGCGCTCGACGGGGCGCGTCCGGCGCCACCAGCCTGCGCTCCCAAGGGAACCCGCACCACGACGTAGGCACCCGCCACCACAAAGCGACGCCCCCGGCAGCCTGTGCGACAGCCACCAGCCGCCCCGCGACTGCGTCCGCCCGTGCACGGCAGGTCCCCTGACAGCCCTGAACCGACCGCGGACGAAGTCAGCGCCCAGGAGGCGACACCGCCGACGCCGCGCGAGGCAGGTGGATCAGGCCACCCGGCGCCGCTCAGCGGGGCGCGTCCGGCGCCACCAGCGTGCGCACCAAGGGGACCCGCACCACGACGAAGGCACCCGCCACCACAAGCGACGCCCCCAGCAGCATGGGCAGTACCCACCAGCCTCCCCGCAGCCGCTCCTCGAACACGGCCACACCGAGCGCGAGGCTCACGGTCGCGTCCCCCAGCGTCAGCGCGGGCTGGGAGGCCACCAGGGGCCCGGACTGCATGGCGTTCTCCAGGAGGAAGACGGCCGCGACCCCGACGGCGGCGAAGCCGTACGTCTGCCATGCGGTGAAGAACGCGGCCGCCCCGTCGGTGGCCCACACCTGCGTGGCGTCCTTCATGAGTCCTGCCGTCAGGGCGTAGCAGATGGCCGCCGAGAGACCGAAGCAGGCGGCCCGGGCCCGGCCTGCGGGACGCCGGACCGCGGTGCCGACCAGCGCCAGGACGGCCGCGGCACAGCTGATCAGCGCCAGCACCCACACGCCGATGGACGGCCGGTCAACGCCGCCGCTGGGCGCGGCGGCCCACAGTCCCAGGCCCAGCCCCACCACCAGGGCGGCGACAGCGGCCCAGCCGCGCGGCGGAAGCGGGCGGCGCAGCACCATGCCGCCGATGAACAGGGCGAAGGGCAACTCGAGCACGAACAGCGGCTGGACGAGCGACAGCGCGCCGTTCAGCAGCGCCAGCGCCTGGCACGCGGCTGCCGCGATCACCGCGCCGAACCCGGCCAGCCAGACGGGCTTGCGCAGCAGTTCGCCGATGAGCGCCAGACGCAGCCCCGCAGAGAGCGGAACGGTGCGGGCCGCGTAGCGCTGGAGCACGGTGGCCAGGGCATTGCTGATGGCGGCGAGCAGCGCGAACAGCACGGCAAGGGTGGTGTGCACCAGGGTTCTCCTCCGGGTCCGGGCCCACGCTAACCGCTGCGCTCGCCCATCGGGCCGCACGACGCGTCCGGGCACGGACGGCCTGCGCGACAACCCGGTTGACGCCGCACGCGGCACGGGGTTTTCCTGCTGCGATGCCGATCCTTCGCATCGAACAGCCCCATGACGACGCCATGCTCGAGGACTGGCGGTCCGTCCACAACACCGTCATCCCGACCGGCCCGCTCTCCCTCGACGACGTGCGCGAACGCTCGCACCGCAACCACCTGGAGATCGCCTACCTCGGGGACGCCGTCGTCGGCTGCTCCACCGTGCGGCCGCCCACCGGCGAGGACGCCACGGCCACGGTCATCGCCCGCGTACTGCCCGCCCACCGGGGACAGGGCTACGGGACGCGTCTGTTCACCCGCGGAATGGACAGGGCGCGGGAGATGGGGGCGGCAGTTGTCGAGACGGTCGTCCTGGCGTCGAACTCCGCGGGGCTGCGCTTCGCCGAGGCACAGGGTTTCGTCGAGGTCGAACGGTATGTGCTGCCCGGGGACACCGTCGCGTACGTCACCCTGCGGGTGCCCTGAGCCCACCTCACCCGGGCCCGCTCCACCTGCCCGCCTTGGCGCCGGCACCACTCGGGCGTGGTCCGCCGGAGCGCTGCGGCGCAGGTAGCGCTCCGCCACCTCGTGCAGCCGGCCGCGCCCGAGCTCCGCCCGTGGCCCGGCGAGGAACACCGCGGTGCGCCGGTAGCCGGCACATCGGGCTCCGGCAGGTCGCCGGTGAGGTGGCCGTCACAGACGGCGTCGCCGAAGCTCAGCGCCCTTGTGCGCTGCTCGGTGAAGGCTACGGACCCGGACGTGTGGCCGGGTGGGGCGGAGGACGGCGAGCACACACTCTCCGAGATCGATGCACGCGTCCCCGCTCAGCGTGCGGGTGGGGGCGCGCCACGCTGATGGGCCCGGGATCGCTGATGCCGATGAGGCCGTCGCGCAGGCCGCGCCGGCCGATAAGTGCTCCTGCCGGCTGAGTGTCCTCGTCGCGCACGCCGGGTCGTAAGGGAGCGGGGCGGACACCACCGGAGACGGGGCGGCGCGAAGACGGGGTGGCCGAGCCGTCCCCGGCAGCGGTCTCGAACGCTGCCGTGGACGACCCGGCCACCCCGGTCGCGAACCGTCAGTTGCGGATGATGTTCTCCGCCTGCGGCCCCTTCTGTCCCTGGGTGACGTCGAACGTCACGGCCTCACCCTCGACCAGTTCGCGGTAGCCGTTGCCGGCGATGTTCGAGTAGTGCGCGAACACATCGGGGCCACCTCCGTCCTGTGCGATGAAGCCGAAGCCCTTTTCCGAGTTGAACCACTTCACGACGCCTGTCGCCACCGCGTCCATCCTTCACGTGCCAGCTGAAGAGCCACGCCGACTGCGTGACCCGCGGCCGCCTCCGGTCGGAGACGTCCACGGAGCCCTCTTTACCCGATGCGGGGCGTTTTTACGCCGGGTCTTCGCATCTGTACGCCCACTGCCGCAACGGACCCCGCCGCGGCGCCCGTCAACAGGGCCTTCGTGACGGGGGTCGGCACGGCCGGAAGTGCTCCCCGATGCAGCTCCGGCGGCCCCTCGGGTACCGTGAGCGACCGTGTGCGTTCCGCGACGATCTCGTCGGAGATCCGCCCGTCACCGGGGACGACAGCCGCCCACCGGGGGGGGGAACGGGGAGCGTGCGACGCGGACGACGGGGTGGAGGTACGGATTGAAGACGCAAGGGAAGGTACGCAGAACAGGAGTGCTCGACGTCGGGTGCCACAGTGCCCTGCTCACGGTCGTGGAACGAGGGGACGACTCGCCGCTGGAACCGGTGCTGGCGCGCAAGGTGCGGCTGCGGCTGCACGAGACGCTCGACGCCGCGGGACGCCTCGACAGGTCGGGCGTGCGCAGCGTCCAGCGCGCGGTGGCGCGCACGCTGGCGGCCGACGGGGGGCGTTCGCTGCCCTCGGTGTACGCCTTCGCGACCTCCGTCATCCGGGACGCCCCCAACCGCGACGAGGTCATCGCGCAGGTGGCGCGGACCACCGGGACGCGGCTGCGTGTGCTGCCGGGCGAGGAGGAGGCACGACTGGCCTATGTAGCCGCCCGTCAGTGGGCGGGGCGGGACGGGCGTCCCCTGCTGGTACTGGACATCGGCGGCGGCACGGTGGAGATCGCGGACGGCGCCGGGGAGCAGCCGCGCGCGGTCCACTCGCTCCCCCTCGGGGCCCGCGCCGTCAACCGCCGCATGGACCTCGCGGACGCCGTGACCTCCGGGCGGCGGCTGCGCGAGGTCCGCGAGAGTCTGCGCGCGTCGGTGGGCGAGCTCGGCGGCGCCCTGCCGCGCGCGCCGCGGGACGGTCGGGTGCTGGCCTCGTCGAAGACGTTCACCCAGCTGGCACGGCTCGCGGCGGCCCAAGGCCCCTTGGGCGAGGGTCCCGAACGACTGTCGCTGCGGCAGGTACGGAAGATCGTCCCCCTCCTGGCCGCCAGGGGCCCCGCCGAGCGGGCCAAACTCCCCGGCATCTCACGGCACCGCGCCGGTCAGTCGCTGGCCGGGGCACTGGTGGCCGAGGCCCTGATGGAGATGTGCGGGGTGGACAGCGTGGAGATCTGCCCCTGGTCCACCCGCGAGGGGCTGCTGCTGGAGCGCCTGGAGTCAGCGGCGCCGGCCGTCCACCGCCGCGCCGGCTGACCCGCCGACGGGCCCGGCCGCGCCGTCGGCCGCCGTCGCGTCCCAGTCCAGGCGCAGCACCGCGAGGTCGTCCGTATGGCGTTCCCCGTCGAGGGCGCGGACCTGCCTGATGAGGGCGTCCAGGTGGGCGTCGGGGCCCGTCACCGGGGTGTCGGCCAGCAGGCGCAGCAGCCCCTTCGAGCCGAGCCGTTCGCCGCCGGGGCCCATATGGCCCTCGATGAGGCCGTCGGTGTACAGGGTCAGGGTGCCGCGCTCGGGCAGCTCCAGGACGCTGGCGGGCCAGTGGTCCAGGCCCGGCGCGATGCCGAGGGCGATGCCGTGGGCCGCTTCGGCCGGCTGTGTGGCGCCGCCGGTGGTCAGCAGGGGCTCGTGGTGTCCGGCCAGGTGCACCGTGGCGCGCGAAGCGGCAAGGTCCAGGGTGAGCAGGGCGCACGTGGTGAACATGTCGGGGTGTGAGCGTTCGGCGACGAGGATCCGCTCCAGCAGGCGAAGGAGTTCCATGCCCCGGTGGCCGCCCAGGATCAGCGCGCGCCAGGCGATGCGCAGGCAGACGCCGAGTGCCGCGGCGTCCGGTCCGTGACCGCTGACGTCGCCGATCACGGCGTGCACGCGGCCGTCGTCGGTCTGCACCACGTCGAGGAAGTCGCCCCCCAACAGGGCGCTCTCCCGTCCGGGGAGGTAGCGGCTGGTGGCGGTGACGGCCGGGGTGGTCAGCAGCGGCTGCGGCAGCAGGCCGCGTTCGAGGCGGGCGTTCTCCTGCGCCCGCAGCCTGCCCGCCTGCAGGTCGGCGCCGGCCCGTTCGACCTGCTTGCGCTGGACCGCGTAGCGAACGGCGCGCTGCAGCAGCTCCGGTTCGACCTTGCCCTTGACGAGATAGTCCTGGGCACCGGTGGCGAGGGCCTCGGAACCGGCCTGCCCCTCCGCGAGCCCGGTCAGGACGATGACCGCGGTGCCGGGGTCGGCGCGCTGGATCTCCGCGACGGCGCCGAGGCCCGCGGCGTCGGGCAGGTGCAGATCGAGCAGCACGCAGTCGGCGGCCCGTCGCGACAGCTCGAAGACCGCGTCCGCGAGAGTCTTGTGCCAGACGAGGGTGTACCGCAGGGAGGTGTCCGCGAGCAGTTCGGTGACCAGCAGGGCGTCTCCGGCGTCGTCCTCGACGAGCAGGATCCTGTGGTGCGTGACGGGGGTCAGCGGCGCGGGGTGTGTCGTCACGGCCGGGACTCCCCCGCGCCCGCGTCGGCGCCCGCCGCGTCCGGCACGACCCGGGACCAGGTCCCGGGCTGTGGCTCGGCCCCGGCCCCGGCTTCGGGCTCGGCCCCGGCCCCGGCTTCGGGCTGCTGAGCGGGGAGGGTGAAGACGATGCGCGCACCCGGCCCGTACTCCGGGTCGATGGCGATGTCGCCGCCGTGGAACTCGACGATCTTCTTGCACATGGCGAGCCCGATCCCGTTGCCCGGATAGGCGTCCTTGGTGTGCAGCCGTTGGAAGATCACGAAGACCTTCTCGGCGAACTCCGAGTCGATACCGATGCCGTTGTCCGCTACGGAGAACTGCCACAGATCGCCGTCGCGCCGGGCCGTGACGGAGATGCGCGGCGGGCGCCCGGGATGGCGGAACTTCACCGCGTTGGAGATCAGGTTCTGCCAGAGCATGCCAAGTTGCGTGGCGTCCCCGACGACCGTGGGCAGTGGGTCGCGCCGGATCTCCGCTCCCGCCTCCTCGATGGCGACGCTCAGCACGTCCGCGGTCTGGTCGGCGATCCGGTCGAGGTCCACGGCGGCGTGCTGGTTGTGGACCCGTCCCACCCGGGAGAAGTCCAGCAGGTCGCTGATCAGGGTCTGCATGCGGTTCGCGCCGTCGACGGCGAACGCGATGTACTGGTCGGCCCGCTCGTCCAGCCGGTCCCCGTAGCGGCGCTGCAGGAGCTGGGTGAAGCTCGACACCTTGCGCAGGGGCTCCTGCAGGTCGTGCGAGGCAACGTAGGCGAACTGCTCCAGTTCGGCGTTGGAGCGCCTGAGGTCGGCGGCCTGCTCGTCGAGGAGCCGCCGGGTCCGCTCGGCGGCGGACAGCTCCTCCGCGAGCCTGCGCCGCATGGCCTCCACGTCCAGGCCGAGCCTGCGGAGGTCGGCCGGGCCCGTCGCGGCGATGGGGTGGTCGAAGCGGCCCCGCGTGACATGCCGGACATCGGTGCCCAGCCGTTCCAGCGGCCGGGTGATCCCGCGGCGCAGCCCCTCGAAGACGAGGACGGCCAGCAGCACGATGACCGCGGCGATGGCGGTGAACACCCCGTTGCGCAGCCGCACGGACGCCTCGAGCTGCTCCCCGGCGGTGATCCGGGCCTGCCGCAGGTGCTCCTGCTGGGCGCTGAGGGAGCGGCGGACCCGGTCGAAGGCCGCCCGGCCCTCGCCGGCCCGCTCGGTGGCGAGCGGCACCGGCCGCCCGGGCGTCGCACGGGCGTCGGCGACCGGCTGTGCGATCACCCCCTGCCAGGCGGCGGCCGCGTCTGCGACCTCGTCGAGGTCGGCACGGGCCCGCGGGTCGCCCTGCACGAGCGGGTGCAGCCGGTCCAGGGCGGTCCGTTCGTCCGCCAGACCCTGTGTGTACGGTTCGAGGAACTGCCGTTGCCCACTGAGTCCGTAGCCGCGGATACCGGTCTCCTGGTTCACGAGCGCGGCCTCCAGTCGGATGGCGTTGACCAGGGCAGGGGAGCGCTGGTCCACCAACTGGTCGGTCAACGTCGTACTGCGGTTCAGCGCCCATATGCCGAGCGAGCCGAGGGCCGCGAGCACCGCGAGGGCGACTCCCACGCCCACGCGCAGCCACCGGCGGGTGGTCCACGACGAAAGCCCGCTCCGCCCGTGAGCGCGGTCGGGCGCGTGCGCCGCTTCCGGCCCTCCGGCCGTCTGCACGATCGTCTCGCCCGTAGCCACGCTGTGCGCCCTCCTTGGTTCCCCTGCCCTGCGCCGGGTCCGGCGCCGGCGTATCCACTGTATCGGCCATGCGACAACACTTGTTGTCGTGCCGGGCGGCAGGACCTTAAGGTGGGGGCATGCCTGGCACCCACTTCGCTCCGCGTATGCCGGAGGAGGAACTCGCCGCGCTGACCATCGGCGCGGTCGACGACCTCGTCCGGCGCCTGGCCCGTCGTACCCTCCGTCCCCTCACAGGCCCCGGGGCCGCGGACGACGACGCTGTCGCGGCGCGCGGGGAAGCCCTGGCGTACCTGCACATGCTCAACTTCCTCCACGAGGCGGTGGGGCACTTGGAGAACCTGGCGGCCGAGCAGGCGGCCGCCGCAGGTGCCGGATACCCCCAGATCGGCCGTGCCTGCAACATCAGCCGCCAGGGTGCTCGCCGCCGCTGGCCCGGCCTGGTGACCAGCGACACCCCCCACCGCCCCCCAGGGCGCACCGACCGGACCCGGAGCCGATGATGATGATCGCCCCAGCCCGCCCCTACGACGTGCTGCTGGTCGAGGACGACCCGGCGGACGCGATGCTCATCGGGGACGCCCTCGCCGACCGCGGCGCTCGCAACCTGACCCAGGTCGAGGACGGCCTCGCGGCTCTGGAGTATCTGCGCGACCCGGCCAACCGGCAGCCCGACCTGATCGTGCTCGATCTCAACATGCCGCGCATGAACGGCCACGAGCTGCTGGCGATCCTCAAGAGCGACGAGGAGCTGCGCGCCATCCCCGTGGTGGTGCTCACCACCTCCGCGGCACCCGACGACGTGGCCGGCGCCTACCGGCAGCACGCCAACGCGTACGTCACCAAGCCCGTCAACCTGGACGACTTCGAGCGTGCGGTGCGCAGCATCGACGCCTTCTACCTGGACACCGTCACCAGGCCGCCCCGCCCGTGAGCGCGACTCGGGAGGCGCGCGGGCGTCAGCCGCGGAAATCGGGGTAGACGGACGACTGGCCGCGCCGGAGGGCGACCGGCCGGGACGCTGCACGAAAGGCACCACCATGGAACCGAGGCTGGAGGGCCGAGCCGCCCACCTGGCCGAGTGGCCGAGCATCACCGCGGGATTCGCACACGAGGGTGACTCACAGGCGATTTCCGCGGCGCGGCGCTTCACCGCCGCCTTCCTCGCCCGCGTCCAGGGGGAGCACGGCGTCCCGGTACCGGTCGAGACGGTCGAGACGGCGCAACTGGTCGTGAGTGAGCTGGTCACCAACACCTGCAAGTACGCGCCCGGCCCCGGCCTGCTCGACCTCGAGGTGGACGTCGACAGGGCGACGCTGCTCGTCTCCGTCTGGGACACCAGCAGCGCCCTCCCGCTGGCCCGCGCCGCCGAACCGGGGCGGATCGGCCAGCACGGCCTGGAGATCATCCTCGCGGTCTGCGAGGGGTACGACGTCCAGCGCCAACCCGTCGGCAAACGCATCACGGTCCGCATCTCCCTGGAACCTCGGAACCGCTGAGACCCACGGCGCTCGACATGGCGGGCCCGGCCCCGCCGGGAGCCCATCGAACCGCGGACGCCCGCCCGGCCCCCGCTCCCCGACCTCGGGTGATCGAGATCGACCTCGGCACGGCGCGCCGCCCGTCCCCCTCCCGCCTACCGGCAGGCCCCGTCGCACCCCTCGCCTTCCGCGTCCTCCCGGTGCCCCGGGACCGCTGAGACCACGGCGCACACGCGCCGAGCCACCTCGGTGGGCCCGCCCCGCAGGGGCGCGATCGGGTGAACCCCCGGCCCCGCCGGGTTCACCGGCGGACGCCCATGGAAGGTCCCACAACGGCCCGGTCGCGTGCGGCGACCGTGCCGCCCGTCATCGGAACAGGACCGTCCAGGAGCAGCCATGACCAGGATCGCCGTCATCCTCGGCAGCACCCGCCCCGGACGCCTCGGCGAGGCTGTCGCGCAGTGGGTGTACGAGAACGCCGTGCTGCGCGGCGACGCCGAGTACGAGCTGGTCGACGTCTTCGACTACCAGCTTCCGCTGCTCGACGAGCCCGTGCCGCCCTCCTTGGGCCGGTACAGCCGACCGCACACCCTCGCATGGGCGGAGAAGATCGACTCCTTCGACGGCTACGTCTTCGTGACGGCCGAGTACAACCACTCGATCCCGGGGGCGCTCAAGAACGCCATCGACTACCTCTTCGCCGAGTGGAACAACAAGGCGGCGGGTTTCGTCGCGTACGGCAGCGTCGGCGGCACCCGCGCGGTGGAGCATCTGCGGCTGGTGATGGCGGAGCTGCGGGTGGCCACCGTCCGCGCGCAGGTGGCGCTCTCCCTCTTCCGCGACTTCGCCGACATGAGCCGTTTCGAGCCCGGCCCGCGCCGCGCGGGCGAACTGGCACTCGTCCTCGACGAGGTCCTGTCCTGGAGCCGGGCCCTGGCCCCGCTGCGGCACGCGCCGTCCTGACCCCGGCGCTCGGCCCTGCCCCACGGCTGCGACCGGACACGGCCGGCACGACAGACAGGGACGGCCCCTCAGTAGGGTTCTGCCGTGGACGGACGGCAGGCGGGGGTTGTCCGGCGGCCTCCGGCCTTGGCCGGGTGCGGCCGTCGAGGTGTAAGCAAGAGGTATGCGTTTCCCACGGCGCTCACGCACATCCTGGACCCCGGAGCGGAACCCCGCTCTGATCGCGGTCCCCCTTCTGCTGATCGTTGCCATCGTCGTCAGCGACCTGGTGATCCCCACCGAAGGCCACCTGGGCCCGCTTCTGGTGGTGGCGCCCGCGCTGACCGCATCCTTCGGCAGGCTCAAGCTCACCGCCCTGATCGGGGCGCTGGCGGTGGCGGCGCTCACCGTCGTGTCGGTCGCCGACGGCACCATCACCGCGTCGTACCGGCAGAGCGAGATCATCGCGCTCATCCTCGTCTCGGCCTTCACCGTGCTCTTCGTCGTGCTGCGCGAACGGCACCAGGCCGAACTGCAGCAGGTGCGCTCGGTGGCGGAGGCGGCGCAGCAGGTCGTCCTGCAGCCCCTGCCGGAGCGCATCGGCCCGCTGCGGATCGCCTTCGCCTACCAGGCCGCGGAGGACCAGGCCCGGATCGGCGGCGACCTCTTCGCGGCCGTGCGCACGCCCGGCGGCACCCGGCTGCTCATCGGTGACGTCCGCGGCAAGGGGCTGCCCGCGATCGGCGACGCCTCTCTGCTGCTCGGCGCCTTCCGCAGCGTCGCCTACCGCGCGCCGCCGCTGCGGGCGATGTACGCGCACCTGGAGGCGACGGTGTCCTGGAAGGCCGCGCAGTCCAGTAGTGACGGCGAGCAGGACGACGCGGCGGTCGAGTCGTTCATCACCGCGATCCTGGTGGACTTCCCGGACGACCGGCCCGAGGTCCGCATTCTCAACTGCGGCCACCCTTCCCCGCTGCGGCTGTCCGCCGGCGGCATCGTCCCCCTCGACGCGACCCAGCCCGCACCTCCCATCGGCTTGGGGCTGCTGCAGCCCTCCCACCCGGGCGTGGACATCTTCCCCTTCGCACCCGGCGACGTCCTGCTGCTCTACACCGACGGTGTCACCGAGGCCCGTGACGCCGCCGGCCGCTTCTACCCGCTCGCCGAGCGCGTGGCGTCCTGGGCGGGCCCCGCCGACCCGAAGGGGCTCGTGGGGCACGTGCACGACGACCTCCTCGCCTACTGCGGCGGGCAGCTCGGCGACGACGCGGCTCTGATCACCGTCCGGCGCGAGCCGACGGACATCGGGAGGTACGAATCGCGAGCGGTCGAAGGGTTGTCCGCGCTGTCCAGCGGACCCGAACCCGGGACTTCGCGGGTGCCGCCCCTCCGCTCCGAGCGGGAGTGACCGCCTTCCTCCGCCTGCCCCACGCCGTGTCCCGCCACCGGGCCGCTGCTCTACGCTGGGGCCGCCACGCCACCGGCGGCCCCCGGCATTCGCGTCCGGGGCCCGCCCGACGGAAGGACGGTCCATGGACGAGCGGCATCCGATCGACTGGGACGAGGCCACCTGGCTCAACGCCCCGCAGCACGCCGAGGCGGACGGATCGGGACTGCTGGTCACCACCCGCGACCGCAGCGACTTCTGGCGCACCACCGGTTACGGCTTCGTCCGGGACGACGGGCACGCCCTGCTCACCGGCTTCCCCACGGAGACGTCGATGGAGGTGACCTTCCGCGCGGACTTCGACACGCTGTACGACCAGGCCGGGCTCATGATCCGGGTCGACGCGCGGACGTGGGTCAAGGCCGGGATCGAGATGTCCGACGGTGTGCCGCACCTGGGCGCGGTCGTCACCCGCGGCGTGTCGGACTGGTCGCTCGCGCCGGTACCGGACTGGGCCGGGTGCAGCGTCACCGTCCGCGCCAGCCGTTCCGGCGACGCCGTCACGATCCGCGCCCGCCGTGACGACGGTCCGTGGCGGCTCGTGCGGCTGGCACCGCTCGACCCCGACACCGCGGCCACCGCGGGACCGTTCTGCTGCTCGCCCGAACGCGCGGGGCTGCGCGTGGCGTTCACCGCCTTCACCCGGGGCGCGGCAGATTCCGCGTTGCACGAGGAGCCGCAGCAGGCAGCGGCCGCCGGTCACTGAGGCCGATGGAGACGCGATGGGATTCGTGGGCGGGACCTGGCGGGTACTGCACGACGGGGAGCCCGTCGGCGGCATCACGGTCGAGGAGGCCGACTTCCCGTGGCTGTCGGGGCGGTTCGCGCCCGCCCCGGCCTTCGCCCGGGTGGAGCCTCTGTTCGCGCGCGAGCTCGCCCTGATGCGGGTCGCGATGACCGCTCCGGCCGAGGAGGACGAGCCCTGGGAGGCGTGGGAGGCCGCGTACAACGAGGTGCGCCGGGTCGTGGCGCTGTCCTCGCCTTCCGGCCCCGTCCCCGAGTTCCTGCTGCACATCGAGGGTGGTCGAGCCTGGTTCCGGTGGAGCGACGAGCCCTTCGACGACGCATCGAGCGCCTGACGCCAGGGCGCCCCCGACGCCCCGGGAGCGTGGTAGTCGGACTACCCGGCTCGTTCCTTGACGTCACGCCCTGACGGTTGGAGCGTGGGGTTGTGGACGAATAGTGACAAAGGCAACATTTCGAACAACCTTTCCCGGCCGCCATGGTCATCTGTCGCGGCCGCGGGGATACGGGCCGGTGTCCCGGTCCGTGGTGCCTTTGACGTCCACACCAGGAATCGACCTGGCTAGGAGAGTTCTCATGCGTGTTTCCAAGTGGCCCCTCGCCGCAGTGGCAGGCCTTGCGCTGGCGCTGGGGGGTGCGGCCTCGACGGCCGTCGCTGCGCCGACGAGCTCACCGGCCTCAGTGGTGAGCTATGCCGAACACGGCGGCGGCGGCGGTGGCGGTGGCCACGGCGGCGGCGGTGGCCACGGCGGCGGGGGTTACGGCGGCTACGGCGGCGGGGGCTACGGCGGCTGGGGCGGTTACGACCGCGGTTACGGCGGCTGGGGCGACCACGGCGGCTGGGGCGGTTACGGCGGCTGGGGCGGTGGCTACGGCCATGATGGTGGCGGCTACGGCGGCGGCCATGGCGGCGGCTACGGTGGCGGCGGCCACGGCGGCGGTGGCGGCGGCCACGGCGGTGGCGGCGGCGGTGGCCACGGCGGTGGCGGTGGCGGCGGCCGGTAACGGCTCGAGCGCCCCCGGCACAGACCGGCACATCTCATCTGACGACCGGCCGCGCGCCTCCCGCAGGCGTTCCGGCGGTCACGCACCTCGCAGAAGCGGAGGCCGCGCCCACGGGAGACCGTCGGGCGCGGCTTCCGCCTGCGTCGGCCGTGCGACGCTCCGGCGAGGTCACCCGAACGGACCGACCCGCCCGAGGTCTCGGCTACTCGGGCGGCGCGGACGAGGCCGCTGCGGCCAGGGAGCTGAAGCCCGTCAGCTTCTCCGGGTTGAGCACCCACATGAGCTGGTCGATGCCCTGCTCGGAGGCGCTGATGGCCAGAAGGGCCATCGGCGTGCCGGCGTGGACGACGAGCGCCGCGGTCTGCCCGTTCGCCTCGACCCACGCCACTTCGGTGTCGGGCCAGAAGCGCGGCGCGAAGGCGGTGATGAACCTCGCCACCCTGGTGCTGCCGACCACGGGGATCTTCGCGGCGTTGCGCACGGCGCCGCCGCCGTCGCCGTAGTTGACCACGTCCGTGGCGAGCAGCTTCTCCAGGCCTGCCATGTCTCCCGCCCTGGCGGCCGCGACGAACGCCTCCAGCAGTCGGCGGTGCTCCTGCGTCCCCACCCGCTCGCGCCGCCCGGCGGCTACGTGCTTGCGGGCACGGCTGACGAGCTGGCGGGCGTTGGGCTCGCTCAGGTCGAGCACTCCGGCGATCTCCCGGTACGGGTAGTCGAACGCCTCGCGCAGCACATACGCCGCCCGCTCGGTGGGCGTCAGCCGTTCCAGCAGGAGCAGCAGCGCGATCTCCACCGCCTCGCTGCGTTCGGCGCCGAGCGCGGGGTCGGAACGGGTGTCGACCGGTTCGGGGAGCCAGGGGCCGACATAGCCCTCGCGCCGGACGCGGGCGGACTGGGTGACGTTGATCGCCAGCCGGGTCGTCGCGGTGGTGAGGAACGCGGTCGGGTTCTCCACGGCGGAGCGGTCGGCGCCCTGCCATCGGAGCCAGACGTCCTGGACGACGTCCTCGGCCTCCGCGGCACTGCCGAGCATCCGGTACGCGATGCCGAACAGGCGCGGGCGCACGGCCGTGAACACCGCCGCGGCGTCGTCGAGTGAGTCCCCCTGCTCCGCGTCCGCTGACCGCATCGCCGCGTCTTCCTCCACCGTCACCCTGCCCGGCTGCCCGATTCAGCCTACACAGCGCAGCTCCAAGCCCTCGGCGGGGGGCCGCGCACCCTGCCGTGACGCGTGCGGGCAGCTGCGGGGGACGGGCAGCGGGGACGGCCACGGGCTCAGGCCGCGTTGCGTCCCGCCGCACTTCCGCGTGCGGACGCACGGCCCCCAAGGGGACCGGGCAGGAATCGTGTGCGCGACTGCAGGAGCCGTGCGGGACAGCGCGGTGCGACACGCGGCATGCACACGCTTTCCACGCCTTCGCACACGCGTTCCAAAAACGTCATGGATCAGGGTAACGTTACGCATCGCAGCAGGATCCGCACAGGGAGGGACGGGGCATGGAGCCCACCACTACGACAGTGCGCCGTGGGCGCCCGAAGGGCTCGGACAACCCCGGCCCCGACGGGCTGACCAACCGTCAGTCCCACATCGTCGAGGCGATCCTGAACTCGGTGGAGACCCGCGGCTTCCCGCCGTCGATGCGTGAGATCGGTGAAGCCGTGGGACTGGCCAGTACGTCCTCGGTCGCCCACCAGCTGGCGGTGCTGCAGCGCAAGGGCGTGCTCGAGCAGGATCCGCACCGGCCGCGCGCCTACCGCGTGCGGTGCTCCTGGCCGGCGCAGCACGAATCGGAGCCGGGCGCGGCGCCCGTGAGCGCCTCGCCGTCCGCGCGTGTACCCGTGGTCGGCCGGATCGCGGCCGGCACGCCGATCCTCGCCGAGGAGCAGGTCGACGAGGTCTTCGTGCTCCCCCGGCAGATCGTCGGCGCGGGCGAGCTGTTCGCCCTCAAGGTGGTGGGCGACTCCATGACCGGTGTCGCGATCTGCGACGGCGACTGGGTGACGGTGCGCAGTCAGGACGCGGCCGACCACGGCGACATCGTGGCCGCGATGATCGACGGCGAGGCCACCGTCAAGCGGCTCAAGCACGAGGGCGACCGGGTCTGGCTCATGCCGCACAACCCCGCCTACGACCCGATACCCGGCGAGGAGGCGGTCATCCTGGGCAAGGTCGTCGCCGTGCTGCGGCGCCTGTGAGACCGGGCCGTCGGCCCACGCCCGGATCGCCGGCCCGTGGAGGCGGCGCGGACAGAGGGGTCGGCGTCGCGGGCCCGGCCATCCGCGCGACCTCCTGACCGACCGGCTCAGCCGGTCCCCTCGGGCAGCACCGACCGGAGCCCGCCGAGCAGATGGGCCCGGAAGGCCGCGTCGTGGTACGCCCGGGCGGAGTGGCCCAGCGCCGTGTAGAAGACGGGGCCGCCGCCGTACTCGTGGCACCAGACCAGCGGATGGTCGGCCCCCATCGAACCGCCCGTGTACGAGGACTCGTCGGCGCGGGCCAGTACCCGGACTCCGGGACGAGGGCTGCGGTCGAAGTCGTACCACTCGTCGGTGACCTTCCAGGCCGCGCCCAGGTGCGCCGTGGCCGGATGCGCGGTGTCCTCGATGAGCACTGTGCCCGCCTGGAGGGGCGGATGCCCGGTGAAGCGCGCGCCCAGCAGCTTCCCGTAGTAGGGCCAGGCGCCCTCGGTGCAGGCCGCGGCGTGCACTCCCATGAATCCGGAGCCGTCCGCGTGGTGCGCCACGAGAGCGGTCCGGCCCGCGTCGCTGAGCACCTCCCCGCTGGTGGATAGGAAGACCACGGCGTCGTATCGGCGCAGACGCGTCCCCTCGACGTCCTCGGGCCGTTCGGTGGCGTCGACCCGGAAGCCGTGCTCGGCCCCCAGTTCGGAAAGGGCCCGGACTCCGTCCGGGATCGAGTCGTGCCGGTAGGCGGTGGTGCGGGTGTAGACGAGCACACGGGGGTCTCGGCGGGGCATGCGGTCTCCCAGGGCGGTGGCGGACGGCGAGAGCGGCACCCCCAGTCTCCCCGCGCTGCCCCGGGCGGCCCGGTTCGGGGTCGGTGCGCCGCCCGGTTCCCGCTCCGGCAACGCGCTTCAGTGGCCGATGCTGTCGATGAGCTCGCGCGCACCCTGCCGCAGCAGCGCCACCGCGACCGACGTGCCGAGCGTGGCGGGGTCGAGGGGGCCCGCCCACTCATGGGCCTCGAGGACGGTCTTGCCGTCCGGGGAGAAGACCCGTGCCCGCAGGGAGAGCCTGCCTTCGGGTCCGGCGTGGGCGTAGCCTGCGATCGGGCTGTTGCAGTGGCCCTGCAGGACGTGGAGGAACATCCGCTCGGCCGTGGTCTCCCGATGCGCGGCCGGGTCGCCGAGATCGCTCACGGCGTCGATCGTCCCGGTGTCGCCCTCGCGGCACTGCAGGGCGAGGACACCCGCTCCGATGGGCGGCACCATCGTCTCCACCGGCAGCACCTCGCTGATGACGTCGGTCCTGCCGATCCTCCGCAGCCCGGACACGGCCAGGAGCAGCGCGTCGGCGTCGCCCGCCGCGAGCTTGTCCAGACGGCGGTTGGCGTTGCCGCGCATCGGAACACACGTCAGATGCGGGTGCGCTGCCGAGATCTGGGCGACGCGGCGCACGGAGGAGGTGCCGACGCGCGTGCCGGGCGGGAGCCGGTCGAGGGTGAGTCCGCCGGGGTGCACCAGGGCGTCGCGGATGTCGTCCCGCTTCAGGAACGCGGCGAAGACCGTCCCGGCGGGCAGCGGCCGGTCGGCGGGCACGTCCTTCACGCAGTGGACGGCCAGGTCCGCCCGCCCCTCCAGCAGCGCGGCGTCGACCTCCTTGGTGAACGCGCCCTTGCCCCCCAACCGGGCGAGGTCGCCCATCCAGCGGTCACCGGAAGTGGTGACGGGCACGACCTCCGTCCGGATACCGGGGTGGAGCGCGGCGAGCTCCGTGCGTACGCGCTCTACTTGAGCCAGCGCCATCGGTGAGGAGCGGGAGACGATGCGGATCAGTTCCGGGACTGCCATGCGCCCACGGTACGGCGCGCGGCACGCACCCCGTGCGGCAGACCGAGCCCAGCCGCCGAGGTCGGCGGCGCGGCCGGCGGCGCCGGCGGCCCCGGCCGCGAGGAGTCCTGCGCGAGGCTGCGGCGCCGCAAGGACGGGCGGCGGGGTGGGCGCACCGTGACGCGGCGACAACCCTCGCCCGCACCGGTGTCCCCCGAGCCGGTGACGCCGATGACGCACGCACCGGTGTCCCCCGAGCCGGTGACGCCCGGGGCCGTCGGCGCCCTGCGGGCGCGCCGCTTCCCGTCTCCTCCGCCGCCCCTGCGCCGCCCGCTGTACGTCCTGGCCGTGCTGGCGCTCCTCGCGCAGATGGCGTGGGCGATGGTGACGACCGCGGTCCAGCAGACGCCCACGATCGACGAGCCGGTGTACGTGGGCACCGCGACGGTCTATCTGCGCGAGCACAGCCTGCGCTTCAACCCCGAGCACCCGCCGCTCGGCAAGCTGCTCATCGCCGGCGGCCTGGCCTTCGCCCACCCGCGTCTCGACCCGTCCTTCGAGGGCGACCAGACGGAGCTCGGCCGCAGCGTGCTCTACGCGCAGGGCAACGATCCCGGGCGGCTCATGCGGGCCGCCCGGCTGCCGGTCATCGCGCTGACGCTGCTGTTCGGGCTGGTGGTGCTCGCCTTCGCGCGGGATCTCACCGGGGCGCCCGGAGGGCTGCTCGCGCTCGCCCTGTACGCGTTCTCACCCGACGTCATCGCGCACGGCTCGCTGGCGACCCTCGACGTCCCGGCAGCCGGTTTCCTGCTGACGTCGGCGTGGGCGCTGTGGCGGGCCCGGAAACGTCCCAGGCTCCATCTGCCGCTCGCAGGGTCGGCGTTGGGCGCGGCGGTCGCCACGCGGATGAGCACGCTCCCCGCCGTCCCGGTCCTGCTGCTCGCGGCCGCGCTGTCGGTGTGGCACGCGGACCGGCGCGGCGCGGAGCGGGGCACGGAGCGGCCCGCCGCGGGACGGTCGCTGCGGCGCGCCGCGGTCGCTGCGGGCGGGGTCGGGGTCCTGGCTGTCGCGGTGGTGTGGGCGGCCTATCTGGTCGTCGACCCGCGGCTGCGCTGGACGGCGCCCGACACCCTGCCGGCCCTGCGCGGGCTGCGGGCCGCGGCCGTCGACGCGCTCCCGCTGCCCAGGGCTTACAAGGACGGGATGGCGGTGCAGTTCGGCTTCGAGGACTCGACCTTCGAGGGCTTCCTCTTCGGCCGCCACTACCGCGGGGCGCTGTGGTACTACCTGCCCGCCGCGGTGCTGGTGAAGACCCCGCTCGGCATGCTCGCCCTGTGGCTCGCCGGCGCCGTCGCGCTGCTCGCACTGCCCAGGCTGCGGCCCGCCGCCCCGTACCTGCTCGTCCCGGCCGCCGTGCTGACGGCCGCCGCCATGACCGGCTCACGCGACTTCGGCGTCCGCTACGTCATCTTCCTGCCCATGCTCGGGGCGGTCACGGCCGCGTGCACCACCGCCCTGCGGCGGCGCTGGGCGGCCGCGGCGGCGGCACTCGCCGTCTTCGTCGCCGTCAGCTCGCTGCGCACCTTCCCGTACTACCTGCCGTACTCCAACGAGGCCTTCGGCGGCACGTCGAAGACCCATCTGCGCCTGCACGACTCGAACGTCGACTGGGGCCAGGACCTGGGCCGCCTCGCGGACCGGCTCCGCGAACGCCACCCCGGCGAGCGGGTGTGGCTGGTCTACAAGGGGAGCGGCGATCCCGCCCACTACGGCATCGACGCCGCCGACCCGCGCGATGTCCCGAAGGACCGGGTCCACGGGCTGCTCGTGGTGTCGGACTCCGCGGTCGCCAAGGCCGAGGGCCGGCTGGCGGAACTCATCGCAGGCAGCGAGCCGATCGACGAGGTGGGGCACTCGATCACGATCTACCGGCGCTGACGCCCGGCGCCGCCCCCTCCGTCGTCCGGGAGACGGCGCCGGCGCGGCGCCAGGGCGTGCGGGCCGCCGCGACGAAGACGTCGATGTCCGCGTCCGTGACGTCGTCGATGCTCCGGTAGCGGGTCTCGTCGATGTCCTCGAGGGTCGCGACGCACTCCTCGGAGGCGTCCGCACGGGTGTCGTCGACGTCGTCCGGCCGCCAGTGGTGCCGCCCGGGGAACACGTCGTGGCCGCGCCGGATGCACCTTGGAGGTGTCGATCCGCCCGCGGAGCTGCTCGGCGGAGACGTAGTCGCCAGGAGCGTCGCAGCCGCTGGTCATGGCCACCCCTGGGGACTCGAGTGCCCGATCGATCAGCACACGACTCGGCTGTTCCACCCGTTGCTTGGCGCCGCCCTTTCCTGACGCGAGCCCCCGGGACGACGGTCGGACCCCGGCCCCGGAAGGCGGTCTCCCGGCCTCAGGCCGTGGACTCGTGCACGTAGCACCAGCGCCAGGTCTCGCCCGGCTGGTAGGAGCGGATCACGGGGTGAGCGGTGGCCTCGTAGTGCGCGGTGGCGTGCCGCCCCGGGGAGCTGTCGCAGCAGCCGATGTGGCCGCAGGTGAGGCACAGCCGCAGATGGACCCAGTCGCGGTGCCCGGCGGCCAGGCAGTCGGCGCAGCCGTCCTCCGGGGGCGCGGCCGCGGTGTCTACCGGGGCCCGCTCGAGATCGGGACATGGTGCTGTGGTCACGCGGACCCCCTGTGCCTGCTCCGGATCCTGCGCCTGCCGCGGATCACTCCTGACGCCGCCAGGCTACGTCAGCCCCGTACCCGGCGCGACCAGCGGCCCGGACCTCCCCCGAGCCACCCGGCGGCCCTTGCCGGCGACCCACCGCGAGGGCGGCGGCTCAGTCGCGGAGCTCGCCCTCCAGGAGGCCCATGGTGAACATGTCGTACCAGCGGCCGTCGCGCCGGAAGACCTGCCGCAGCCGGCCCTCCTCGACGAAGCCGACTCGGAGGGTGTCAACCATAGTTGACACCCCCCGACCCCGCGGCATCGGACGACGCCCGTGCGTCAGGTGTTCCCCCGGGCCGCGGCGCGGCGCTGCCGCTTGCCCAGCGGCGCCTGGGAGAGGTCCTCGGCCTGGGACCTGAGGTTCCTGTGACCGTAGCCCCGTTCGTCCAGCCACGCCCTGGCCGCCGTCTCGGCGCGTACGGCCGCCTCGAGGATGTCCTCCTCCGCCTCCCCCGAGTCGAGGAAGCGGAAGGTGAAGGCCGGGCGGGCCGCGATGTCGTAGGTGAGGTGGCCCTCGGGGGTGAAGGCGGCGCGCAGGACGTCGTGTTCCGCCGCGTCGGCGAGGAGTTCGGCGCGCTGCTCGGTGGTGAGGCCGTCGAAGACACCGCGGACGGTGACGCGGAAGGTGCGTGTGCTCATCCCCCGACCCTAAGGAGGGCGCCGCTGTCCGCTCCACCCCATTTCGCCGGTGCGAGGCGGGCCCTGGCGCGCGGGCGGACGGTGGTCGGGACACGTCTGGCCGCAGGGAACTTCAGCCCGGGGCCGAAATTGTCGATCATTGCGGCAGGACGCACGAAACTGGGTTCCCGACACCGCCGAGGAGTCGCGCCGATGACGACGTGGACGAAGGACGAACTGGACCGCATCGAGCCCGCCGACGAGCTGTCGCTCGCGCCCCGGTGCGATCCGGGCACCCTGGACCCGCCCACCACGATCTGGGTGCTCCGCGACGGTGGCGACCTCTATGTGCGGTCCGACCACGGACGCGGCGGCACATGGTTCGGCGCCGCACGGACCCGGCGCAAGGGCCGGATCAGCACCGGAGGGGTCGAGCGGGACGTCGACTTCGCGGAGGTCGACGACCGGGTCGTCGACGAACGGCGCGACGCCGCCTGCCGCGGCGCGGACCGCACCGAACCCACGGCCGGCGGGACGGCACGCGCCGTGACGCTCAAGCTCGTGCCGCGCTGAGCGCGCCCGCAGCGGAACACGAGGACAGACATGACGACGATGGTCATCGTCGGCGCGGGGCGCGGGTTGGGCGCCGCCTCGGCGCGCCAGTTCGGCAGCGACGGTTTCGACGTCGCGCTCGTCGCCCGCGACCAGGACCGCCTGGACGCGTTGGCGGCCGCGCTGGACCAGGACGGCGTGCACGCGCAGGGGTTCGCGGCCGACGTCCTGGACCCGGACGCCCTCGGCGCCGCGCTGGACGCCGCCGCGTCCGCGCTCGGGCCGATCGAGGTGCTGCAGTACAGCCCGGCGCCGCACCGGGACTTCATGCGGCCCCTGCTCGAGACGACCGCGGCCGACTTCGCGGGGCCCCTGCGGTTCTCCCTGTGCGGGGCCGTCACCGCCGTCCACGCGGTGCTGCCCGACATGCGGTTCCTCGGGCGGGGCACCATCCTCTTCGTGGGCGGCGGCAGCGCGGTGCGGCCGCTGCCCGCCCGCGCCGGGACCTCCGTGGCGTACGCGGCGCAGAGCGCCTACGCCCGGATGCTGCACGACACGCTGGCGGGTGAGGACATCCACGTCGCGCAGCTGATCGTCCCCGGGGTCATCGCGGCCGGGCACCCCCGGCACGATCCCGCCGCGCTGGCGGGCGTCCTGTGGGCCATGCACCGCGAACGGACGGAATTCCGGCACTTCGCGGGGGTGCTGGTGGGCGAGGCCTGACGAGCGGCGCTCGGGGCCGCCGGAGCCGGGACTGGGCTTCTCGGACGGCTCGCACGGGCTCGTCGGGGACGGTGGTGTGCCGGGCGAGGACCTCGCGGAAGGCGAGGTGCTTCGGGGTGATGTCGCCGGCTGCCCATGGCGTCCGTCGGCGCCGCGGACGGGCCGGGCGCCGGCCGGGGCAGAGAGGCGCCGAGGGGCGGGGCGAAGCGGCGTGACGAGGCCCCGGACGGGCCCGCCACGAACGGCCGCTGCGGCGGCGAGCCGACTTCGGGGGTGGCGGTCCGTGCGGTAGACAACCAGCGCGGACCAGGACCGCGCGGTCCGCCGATCGCACCGCCGTGCCCCGAGGAGCAAGCCGTGCCCCAGGAGTTCCAGGAGTTCGCCGGAGCCACCGCCCTCGTCACCGGGGCCACCGCCGGCATCGGACGGGGGGCGGCGCTGCGGCTGGCGGCGCTGGGCGCCGAGGTCGTCGTCCACGGACGGGACGCGGACCGCGGCGCGCGGGTCGTTGCGGAGGCGGAAGCCACCGGCGGGCGCGCCCGGTTCGTCGCCGCCGACCTGTCCGATCCCGGTGACGTGCTGCACCTGGCCGAGGCGGCGGGCGCGGTGGACGTCCTGGTCAACAACGCGGGCATCTACCGGTTCGCGGGCGCCGCCGATTCCACGGCCGAGATGTTCGACGTCCACATGGCCGTCAACGCCCGGGCGCCCCTGCTGCTGGTCGGGGCCCTCGTTCCGGGCATGGCCGCGCGCGGCCGCGGGGCGGTCGTCAACCTGAGCACTTTGGCGGCGAGCGTTCCCGCGCGGGGGGCCGCCGTCTACGGGGCCTCCAAGGCGGCGCTGGAGCTCATGACGCGCGTGTGGGCCGACGAGTTCGGGGCGCGCGGGGTACGCGTGAACGCCGTGGCCAGCGGGCCGGTCCGCACCCCCGGCACCGTGAAGATGGGTGAGAAGGCGCTCACGTCCGTCGCACGCGCCACCGTCCTGGACCGGCCCGCCGAGCCCGAGGAGATCGTCGAGGCGATCGTCTTCCTGGCCTCGGCCCGCGCGGGATACATCACCGGCGCCGTCCTCGACGTGTCCGGCGGCCGGCCGGCGATCGGCTGATGGCGGGCACACCGGCGCACCCGTCGCGTCCGCTCCGGACACCTCCGCGAGGGGGCCCGCGTCCACGAAGGACCCCCGTCCACGAAGGCAGGAACGACTCATGAAGGCGCCGCCGCATCCCGGCCTCGGCAGGGACACCGTCTACCTGGACCACAACGCCACCACGCCCGTCGACCCCAGTGTGGTCGAGGCGATGGCGCCCTGCCTGACCACCGGCTTCGGCAACCCCTCCAGCGGGCACGCCTGGGCCGCGGAGCCGGCCGCGGCGCTCGCGCGGGCCCGCCGCCAGGTCGCTGCGCTGATCGGGGCGGCGGCGCGGGACATCGTGTTCACCGGCTCCGGATCCGAGGCGAACAACCTGGCGGTGCGCGGCGCGGTGCTCGCCTCCGGAGCCGACCGCCCACGGGTGATCACCCAGGTCACCGAGCACCCGGCGGTGCTGGAGACCTGCGCCGCGCTGCGGCGGCTGCACGGGGCGCGGGTGACGGTCCTGCCGGTGGACCGGGAGGGCCGGCTCGACCCGGACGTCCTGGCCGCCGCGCTGACCCCCGACACCGTGCTGGTCTCCGTCATGGCCGCCAACAACGAGACCGGCACCCTGCAGCCCGTCGCGGAACTCGCCCGGCTCGCCCGCGACCAAGGCGTGCTGTTCCACTGCGATGCCGCGCAGGCCGCCGGGAAGATCCCCCTGGACGTGGGCGCGCTCGGCGTGGACCTGCTGACGGTGGTGGGGCACAAGATGTACGCGCCCAAGGGCGTGGCCGCGCTGTACGTACGCCCGGGCCTGCGCCTGGAACCGCTGGTCTACGGCGGCGGGCAGGAGCGCGGGCTGCGGGCCGGCACGGAGAACGTCGCCCTCGCGGTGGCCCTGGGGGCGGCCGCCGAGATCGCGGCGGCGGACCTCGCCGACGGCGCCGGCGCGCGAGCCGAGGAACTCCGCGACCGGCTGCACAGGGGCCTGTCCCGGGCACTGCCCGGCCGTGTCCACCTCAACGGGTCCGAGCGCCACCGCCTGCCCACCACCCTGAACGTCAGCATCGACGGCGTGCTGGGCCACGACCTGCTCGCCGCGGTACCCCGGGTCGCGGCATCCACCGGATCCGCGTGCCACAGCGGCAGCCGCGCGCCCTCGCCCGTGCTGCGGGCCATGGGCCTGGAGGACGAGCGTGCCCTGACCGCCCTGCGGCTGTCGGTGGGGCGGTGGACCACGGCCCGCGACGTCGATCTGGCCACCGGGCTGCTCGCCACCGCTGCCGGCGCCGCCACGGCACCTTCCGGCTAGGAAGCCGTGCGGAGGGGCGGCGTCGCCCTGGACTTGCGGGCGGCCGTCCGCGCGGTAGCGTCGAAAGGACGCGGGGAGAAGCGCACGAAGGAGCGGGCGGATGGGCATGAAGCGGTGGATCGGCGCCTGGCCGGTGTACCGGCAGCTCACGGGGACGGACCCACTGGGCCGGGGCAAGGCCGCGCAGTCGGCCCGCTCGGCCGGCCTCGGATCCCGCACGGAGAGCGCCGACCGGGTGGCCGGCTCGGTGTGCCCGTACTGTGCCGTGGGCTGCGCGCAACGCGTCTTCGTCAAGGACGAGAAGGTCGTCCAGATCGAGGGCAACCCGGACAGTCCCATCTCGCGCGGCCGGTTGTGCCCGAAGGGCTCGGCGAGCAAGCAGCTGGTCACCGGTCCTCAGCGGGAGCAGCGGGTGCTCTACCGCCCGCCGTACGGCACCGAGTGGCAGGAACTGGACCTGGACGCGGCCATGGACATGGTGGCCGACCGGGTGCTCGACGCACGGCGCAAGGGATGGCAGGACACCGACGCCGAGGGCAGGACCCTGCGCCGCACCATGGGCCTGGCCAGCCTCGGCGGGGCGACGCTGGACAACGAGGAGAACTACCTCATCAAGAAGCTGTTCACCGCGCTCGGCGCCCTGCAGATCGAGAACCAGGCCCGCATTTGACACTCCGCCACGGTTCCCGGTCTGGGAGCCTCGTTCGGACGTGGCGGTGCCACGGACTACCAGCAGGACCTGGTCAACTCCGACTGCATCATCATCATGGGCTCCAACATGGCCGAGGCCCATCCCGTCGGGTTCCAGTGGGTCATGGAGGCCAAGGCGCGCGGCGCCAAGGTCTACCACATCGACCCCCGCTTCACGCGCACGAGCGCGCACGCGGACCAGCACGTCACCATCCGGGCCGGTACCGACATCGCGTTCCTCGGCGGCGTGATCAACCACATCCTCACGCACGACCTGGACTTCCGGGAGTACGTGGCGGCGTACACCAACGCGCCCTTCCTCGTGAGCGAGCGGTTCCAGGACACCGAGGACCTGGACGGGCTGTTCAGCGGCTACGACCCGCACACCGCGGCGTACGACGCGTCGAGCTGGTCGTACGCGAGCGTCCCCGCGGAAGGCCGTCCGGGCCACCACAACAAGGAGGTGTCCGCCCCCTACCAGCACGGCGCGGGCGGCCCCTTCATCGAGGGGGCGCCGGGCGGCATCGAGTCCGACCCCACGCTGGAGCACCCCCGCTGCGTCTTCCAGGTGCTCAAGCGGCACTTCTCGCGCTACACCCCCGAGATGGTGGAACGGATCTGCGGCGTGCCGCAGGAGCTGTTCCTGGAGGTCTGCCGGGCCTGGACGCAGAACTCGGGCCGGGAGCGCACCGCCTCGCTGGTGTACAGCGTCGGCTGGACCCAGCACTCGGTGGGCGCGCAGTTCATCCGGGCCGGGTCGATCATCCAGCTGCTGCTGGGCAACATCGGGCGCCCGGGCGGCGGGATCTTCGCCCTGCGGGGCCACGCCAGCATCCAAGGCTCCACCGACGTGCCCACCCTGTTCAACCTGCTGCCGGGCTACCTGCCGATGCCGGACGTGTCCCACGAGGACCTGGCCACCTACCTTGACGGGATCCGCGGGCGCGGGCAGAAGGGCTTCTGGGGGGCCGCCGACGCCTACACGGTGTCACTGCTCAAGGAGTACTGGGGCGACGCCGCGACGGCGGAGAACGACTACTGCTACGACTACCTGCCGCGGATAGACGGCGACCACGGCACCTACCGCACCGTGATGGACATGGTCGACGGGGGCAAGGTCTTCGGCTACTTCCTGCTCGGCCAGAACCCCGCGGTCGGCTCGGCCCACGGCCGCCTGCAGCGCCTGGGCATGGCGAACCTCGACTGGCTCGTCGTCCGCGACCTCGCGATGATCGAGAGCGCCACGTTCTGGAAGGACGCGCCGGAGATCGAGACCGGGGAGATCACCACGGAGACCTGCCGCACGGAGGTGTTCTTCTTCCCGGCGGCCTCGCACGTGGAGAAGGCCGGCACCTTCACGCAGACGCAGCGGATGCTGCAGTGGCGGGACCAGGCCGTCGAACCCTCCGGGGACCAGCGCTCCGAGCTGTGGTTCTTCTACCAGCTCGGGCTGCGGATCAAGGAGCGGCTGGCCGGCTCGACCGATGAGCGCGACCGCCCCGTGCTGGACCTGGCCTGGGACTACGAGGTCGAGGGCGACGAGCCCTCTCCGTCGGACGTGCTGCGCCGCATCAACGGCATCGACCTGCGCACCGGGCGGACCGTCGACAGCTACCTCGACCTGAGGGCCGACGGCTCGACGGCCTGCGGCTGCTGGATCTACAGCGGCGTCTACGCAGGTGAGACCAACCAGGCCAGGCGGCGCACCTCCCGCTTCGAGACCGGCCCGTACGACGCCGAGTGGGGCTGGACCTGGCCTCTCAACCGTCGTGTGCTGTACAACCGCGCCTCCGCCGACCCGCAGGGGCGGCCCTGGAGCGAGCGGAAGAAGCTGGTCTGGTGGGACGCGGAGGCCGGCGAGTGGACCGGCAACGACATCCCCGACTTCGAGAAGAACAAGCCGCCGGACTACAAGGCCCCGCCGGGGGCGTCCGGCGCCGAGGCGCTCGAGGGCGACGACGCGTTCATCATGATGCGCGACGGCAAGGGGTGGCTGTTCGCCCCGGCCGGGCTCGCGGACGGCCCGCTGCCCACGCACTACGAGCCCCACGAGTCGCCGATGCGCAACCTGCTCTACGGCCAGCAGGGCAACCCGGTGCGGAAGGTCTACGGGCGGCCCGACAACCCGTCCAACCCCGCGCCGCCCGAGGCGCACTCCGAGGTGTTCCCCTACGTGTTCACCGCGGCCCGGCTCACCGAGCACCACACGGCGGGGGCGATGAGCCGGCAGCTGCCCTACCTGGCGGAGCTCCAGCCGGAGTTGTTCGTGGAGGTCTCGCCGGAGCTGGCGGCGGAGCGCGGGCTGCGCCACCTGGACTGGGCCCATGTGGTCACCAGCAGGACGGCGGTCGACGCGCGCGTCATGGTGACCGACCGGATGGCGCCGCTGCGTGTCGACGGGCGCGTCGTCCACCAGGTCTGGATGCCGTACCACTGGGGCCAGACCGGGCTCAGCAAGGGCGACGTGGTCAACGACCTGATCGGCGTGGTCGCCGACCCCAATGTGTTCATCCAGGAGAGCAAGGTGCTGACCTGCGACGTCCGGCCGGGACGGCGCCCGAGGGGACCGGCCCTGCTCGAGTACGTCGAGGACTACCGGCGAAGGGCCGGGATCACGACGGAGACCGGCACCCGCATAGCGACGGCCGACGGCCGCGTCGAGCGGGCGCACCTGGAACCGGACCGGCCGGAGGAGCCGTCATGACGCAGGACAACAGCTTCTACGGGCCGCTCGCGGATCCCGCCGGCGACGCCGGGCACCGCGACCACCCGCCGCGGATGGGCTTCTTCACCGACACCTCCGTGTGCATCGGCTGCAAGGCGTGCGAGGTGGCCTGCAAGGAGTGGAACGCCATCCCCGAGGACGGCATCGACCTGCTGGGCATGTCCTTCGACAACACCGGCATGCTGGGCGCGAGCTCGTGGCGGCACGTCGCCTTCGTCGAGCAGCAGCGCCCGCTGGGCCGGCAGGACGCGGGCCTGGCCGGCCTGCCCGTCGGCCCCTCCAGCACGGAGGGGACGGCCGAGGTGGTGGCGGACGCCCTGGAGGTCGCCGAACGCGGCGGCGGCGACCTCGGCACGGCACCGGTGGACCTGGGTTTCCCCTCCTTCGACCTGCCCGGTGCCGGGACGGGCGCCGAGACCCGCACCGACTTCCGCTGGCTGATGTCCTCGGACGTGTGCAAGCACTGCACGCACGCCGGGTGCCTCGACGTATGCCCGACCGGGGCGCTGTTCCGCACCGAGTTCGGCACGGTCGTCGTTCAGCCCGACATCTGCAACGGCTGCGGCTACTGCGTGTCCGGCTGCCCCTACGGCGTCATCGACCGGCGTCCCGACGACGGCCGGGCCTGGAAGTGCACGATGTGCTACGACCGGCTCCGCGACGGCCTGGAACCGGCCTGCGCCAAGGCCTGCCCCACGGACTCCATCCAGTTCGGGCCGCTGGACGAGCTGCGCGAACGGGCCGACCAGCGCGTGGCGCAGCTGCACGAGGCGGGCGTCACCGAGGCCCAGCTCTACGGCCGCGACCCGGACGACGGGGTCGGCGGGGACGGCGCGTTCTTCCTGCTGCTGGACGATCCGGAGGTGTACGGGTTCCCGCCGGACCCGGTCGTGCCGACCCGCGACCTGAAGTCGATGTGGAAGCATGCGGGCGTGGCGGCGTCGGCGCTGCTGGCGGCTTCCGCCGCCGTCTTCGTCGGCGGGGTGCGGCGGTGACCCGCGACGGGGCCGGCCGGCACGGTCGCGACGACGACGGGAGCCGCGAGCGCTCCATGGTGCCGAAGGCGACGTTCCGCTCCTACTACGGGCGTCCGGTGCTCAAGCCGCCGGTGTGGGAGTGGAAAGTCCCGGCGTACCTGTTCACCGGCGGGCTGTCCGCCGGGGCCGCCCTGCTCGCGGCCGGCGCGGACCTTACCAGGCGCCCCGAGCTGGCCCGGGCAGGCCGGATCGGCGGCTTCGGCGCCCTGCTCGCGAGCATGTATCTGCTGGTCGCCGACCTCGGGCGGCCGGAACGCTTCCACCACATGCTCCGGGTGGCCAAGCCGAGTTCGCCGATGTCGGTGGGCACCTGGATCCTCGTGGCGTACGGGCCCGGCAGCGCACTGGCGGCCGCGGCCGAGGTGCTGCCCGCGGGCGTGCGCGCCACACTGCCCGGGAGGCTGCTGCGCGGGGCGGCACGACCGGCCGGGCTGTCGGCGGCGCTCTTCGCCCCCGGCGTCGCCTCGTACACGGCGGTGCTGCTGTCGCAGACGGCCGTGCCCGCGTGGCACGACGCCCGCCGCGAACTGCCCTTCGTCTTCACCGGGTCGGCGGCGGCGAGTGGCGCGGGGCTGGGCATGCTCCTGACCTCCGTGGCCGAGGCGGGGCCCGCCCGGCGCCTCGGCGTGGTAGGCGCGGCAGCCGAGATCGTCGCCTCGCGGCTCATCGACCGCCGGCCGGGTCTGGTGACGGAGGCGTACACCACCGGCCTCCCGCACCGGCTGCGCAAGGCGTCGGAGTACCTCACACTGGGCGGCGCCCTCACCGCGCTGACCCTCGCCCGGCGCAGCCGCGCCGCGGCGGCCGCCGGCGGACTCGCCCTGCTGGCGGGCAGCGCCCTGCAGCGCTTCGGCACCTTCGAGGCGGGTGTCGTATCGACGAAGGACCCCGCGTACGTGGTCAAGCCGCAGCGGGACCGGTTGCGGGCCGCGGGGGCGGCCTGAGCCGGCGCGGAGCGTTTGCCGGGGGTACCCCGTCGGCGCGCGGGGCGTGCGCTCGAAGAAGATTCATCACGCGGGACCGACTCTCCACCGCTTTCATCCCCCCACCACTTTCTGCGACCGATTTCCCCTGTGCCCGCGTCGCGGCGATGACGTGTTCGAAGCTGCCATCCGGTCGCCGCTCCGTGGCGTCTTCTTGCGCGTGCCGCGGCAGGGCCTCCTGCCGTCGGTGGCAGAAACCGCAACCGCCGACCACGACGCACCCGCACACGACATCACGACCCGGCGCGGCGCAGCCACGACCGGCGGCCGGGGCCGCCGTACCCTGGGCCGCAGACAGGCCAGAGCGAGGTGCAGCCGATGGACCGCGACCAGACCTCCACCGTTCCCTCCCCGTCCGCCGACACGCGCCGTCACGTGCCGCGCACCGACACGCTGCTCGCCGACCCCCGGCTCGCCGCGGCGACGGAGCGGCTGGGGCGGTCCGTTGTCAAGGAGGTGGTGGCCGGGGTGCAGGAGCGGGCGCGTGCCGGCGAGGTGCCCGCCGACGGGCTCGCCGACATCGCCGTCGCGGCGCTCCCGGCGACCGCCGCCAGGCTGCGTCCGGTGCTCAACGCCACAGGGGTGCTGCTGCACACCAATCTCGGTCGGGCCCCGTTGTCGCGGGCGGCCCGTGACGCCGTGCTCGCCGCCTCCGGGACCACGGACGTGGAGCTGGACCTGGCCACCGGCGCGCGTTCCCGCAGGGGGCGGTCCGCGCTGGACGCGCTGCTGCGGCAGGTGCCCGCGGCCGAGGCGGCGCACGTGGTCAACAACGGGGCCGCGGCCCTGGTTCTGGCGGCCACGGCACTGGCGCAGGGCCGGGAGATCGTCGTCAGCCGCGGTGAGCTCGTGGAGATCGGCGACGGGTTCAGGCTGCCCGATCTGCTGGTGTCCACGGGCGCCCGGCTGCGCGAGGTGGGGACGACCAACCGGTCCACGCCGGACGACTACGCGGCGGCCGTGGGGCCGGACACCGGGCTCATCCTGAAGGTCCATCCCTCCAACTTCCTTGTCACCGGCTTCACCCGGGACGTGCCCGTCGCGGAACTGGCGCGGCTCGGTGTGCCCGTGGTGGCCGACATCGGTTCGGGGCTGCTCGTCCCGGACCCGGTGCTGCCGGACGAGCCGGACGCCTCCGGCTGGCTGCGGGCGGGGGCGTCGCTGGTCACCGCGAGCGGCGACAAGCTGCTGGGCGGGCCGCAGTGCGGACTCGTGCTGGGCCGCTCGGATCTGGTGCGCCGGCTGGCCCGCCATCCGCTGGCCCGCGCCCTGCGGGTGGACAAGCTGACCCTCGCGGCGCTGGAGGCGACCGTTCGCGGGCCCGAGACCCCGACCCGGGCGGCACTGCACGCCGACTCGGGGCGGCTGCGGGACCGCGCCGAGCGCCTCGCGGCCGAGCTTCGCGCCCACGGCTTCGACAGCACGGCGCGCGACACCCTGGCGGTCGTCGGCGGCGGCGGCGCGCCAGGCGTCACCCTGCCGAGCGCCGCCGTGTCCCTGCCCGCGGGGTACGCGGCCCTGCTGCGGCGGGCGGAGCCCGCGGTGCTGGCCCGTGTGGAGGACGGCCGGTGCCTGCTGGATCTGCGGGCCGTGCCGGAGGAGGCGGACGAGGAACTGGCGGTCTGTGTGCGCCGGGCCGGCATCCTGCCGGGTACGGGGGCCTGACATGCACGTCGTCGCCACCGCCGGGCACGTCGACCACGGCAAGTCCGCGCTGCTGCGGGCGCTGACGGGGATGGAGCCCGACCGCTGGGCGGAGGAGCGGCGGCGCGGCATGACCCTGGATCTCGGGTTCGTGTGGACACGGCTTCCCGGCGCCGGGGAGATGGCCTTCGTGGATGTGCCCGGGCACGAGCGCCTGGTGGGCAACATGCTGGCCGGTGTCGGCCCGGTCCCCGCGGTGCTTTTCGTGGTCGCCGCCGACCAGGGCTGGCAGCCGCAGTCCGAGGAGCACCTCGCCGTCCTGGACGCCCTCGGGGTGCGGCACGGCGTCCTCGCCGTCTCGCGCTGCGACCTGGCCGACCCCGACGCGGCGCGGAAGGAGGCCCGGGCCCGCATCGCGGAGTCCTCCCTGGGGGAGGTGGAGTGCGTGGCCGTCAGCCCCGTCACCGGCGCCGGGCTCGAGGAGCTGCGCGCGACCCTCGTCCGGCTGGCACGCGCAACTCCGCCGCCCGATCCGGCGGCGGACGTGCGGCTGTGGGTCGACCGCGCCTTCACGGTGCGGGGCCGGGGCACGGTCGTCACCGGGACGCTCGCCGCGGGCACCGTCCGGGTCGGCGACCACCTGCGGCTCGCCCGCGACGGCAGGCCGTTGCGCGTGCGCGGCCTGGAGTCGCTGAAGGAGCCGCGCCAGGAGGTCCTCGCGGTGGCCCGGGTCGCGGTCAACGTGACCGGGCCCGGAGCCGGGTCGCTGGGGCGCGGGGACGCGCTGCTGACCCCGGACCGCTGGCTGACCACCGACCTCGTCGACGTGCGCCTGCGCGGTGACGCCGCCGGCGACCTGCCGCGCGAACTCATGCTGCACGCCGGTTCGGCGGCGGTGCCGGTGACCGTCCGTCCGCTCGGTGACGACAGCGCGCGCCTGCGGCTGGCCACGGCGCTGCCCCTGCGGGTCGCCGACACCGCGCTGCTGCGGGACCCGGGGCGCCACCGGGTCCCCGCGGGTCTCACTGTGCTCGACGTGCGGCCGCCTCCGCTGACCCGTCGCGGCGCGTCGGCGGCTCGGGCGCAGGATCTGCGCTCCCGTCCCGTCGCGGACGGGGCGGCGGAACTGCGCCGGCGGGGCCTGGTCCGGCGCGCGGAGCTGCTCGCCATGGGCGTCCTGCCGCCGAGCGAACCGGTGGCCGGAGACTGGCTGGCGGACCCGCAGCGCTGGGCCGCGCTGCGCGACGGGCTGCGGGAGGCGGTCGAGGAGCACGCCCTGCGCAACCCCCTGGAGCCGGGCCTGCCCTTGGAGGCGGCCCGCCAGGCGCTCGGGCTGCCGGACCGCTCGCTGGTGGAGGCGCTGGCCGGGGGCGCGCCGGAACTGCGGCAGGGGGACGGCAGGCTCTATGGGAGCCGTGCGCGCCCGACGCTGCCGCCCGCGGCGCAATCCGCCGTCGAAGAGGTCCGCGCCGACCTGGCACGCGCCCCGTTCCGGGCACCGGAGGCCGAGCGGCTGGAGCGGCTGGGGCTGACGCCGAAGCTGCTCGCGGCGGCCGAGGCGGCGGGCGCGCTGCTGCGGATCGGCGAGGGCATCGTGCTGCTGCCGGGCGCGGACGCGCGGGCGGCGGCGCTGCTGGCCCGGCTGGAGCAGCCGTTCACCGCGAGCCAGGCGCGGCGGGCGCTGGACACCACCCGGCGGGTCTGCATCCCGCTGCTGGAGCATCTCGACCGGACGGGCCGGACCGTACGCCTGGACGGCGCCCTGCGCCGCTGCGCCGCTCCAGGGGACGAGGGACGCGGGCGCGGCGCGGTGAGACACGGCACCGGCCCGGCCGGCGGAGACGGACGGGAATCGAACCCGCCTGCCCGAGTTGCTCGGACACCTCGGTTTTGAAGACCGGGAGGGCCACCAGGCACCTTGACGTCTCCCTGCCGTGGCCGGACATTCATCGAACTCCGCCCCTCCACCCAAGTCAACGCGCCACACTGCGGTGCTCACCGAGAGGATCACGCGATCATGACGGAGACCGGCGTCCGGCAGGACGAGGTACGGCTCACGCAGTACGCCCATGGCGGCGGCTGCGCCTGCAAGATCCCCCCGGGGGAGCTGGAGGAGATGGTGGCCGGGCTGATCCCGTGGGGCTCGGGGGGCTCACCCGGGGGCGAGGTGCTCGTCGGTCTGGAGACCGGTGACGACGCCGCCGTCGTCCGGCAGTGCGGGCCCGGCGCACGGGCGGTGGTGACCACCGCCGACTTCTTCACCCCGGTCGTCGACGATCCCTACGACTGGGGCCGGATCGCCGCCGCCAACGCCCTCTCCGACGTCTACGCCATGGGCGGCACTCCCCTCGTGGCGGTCAACCTGCTGAGCTGGCCGCGGGATCTCCTGCCGATCGAGCTGGCCCGGGAGGTGTTGCGCGGGGGGCTGGACGTCGCGGGCCTGGCGGGCTGCGTCGTGGGGGGCGGGCACAGCGTGGACGATCCGGAGCCGAAGTACGGCATGGCGGTCACCGGCACAGCCGACCCGGACCGCCTGCTGCGCAACGACGCCGGCCGGGCCGGTGTCCCACTGTCGCTGACCAAGCCCCTGGGGCTGGGCGTGCTCAACAACCGCCACAAGACGACCGGCGAGGTGTTCCCGCAGGCCGTGGAGACCATGACGACGCTGAACCGGGACGCGGCCGAGGCGGCGCTTGCGGCGGGCGCCGTGTGCGCGACCGATGTGACCGGTTTCGGGCTCCTGGGCCATCTGTACAAGCTGGTTCGGGCCTCCGGGGTGAGCGCGGTGGTGCACGCCTCGGCGGTGCCGTACCTCGACGGCGCCCGGGAGGCCGCGGCGGAGGGCTACGTCAGCGGCGGCACCCGCCGCAACCTCGCCTGGGTCGCCCCGTACACCGACTTCGGCGGCGCGGACGAACTGACCCGGCTGCTGCTGGCGGACGCCCAGACGTCGGGGGGCCTGCTGGTGGCGGGAGAGGTGCCCGGCGCCCCGGTCATCGGCGAACTCGTGCCGGCCGGTGAGCACCGGATCGTCGTCCGCTGACCGGCGTGGCAGCGCTCCCGGTACACCGCGGCAGCGTTCGTCACCCTGCCGCGGCGGACCGCGCCGCCGTGCGACGGCGACCCCGCTACCGGAGTCCGCGCAGGGAGAACTCGTTGCCGTCGGGGTCGAGCATCAGTGCCTGCTCGCCGTCGCCTTCGGCTGCGTCGATGTGTGACGCGCCCAGCGAGACCAGCCGGTCGAGCTCCGCCTCGAAGGAGGCGTCGGCGGGGACGACCAGCTCGAGGTGCAGCCTGTTCGGGCCCGTCTTCGGCGCCACCGGGGGGCCGCCCCACGTGATCTTCGTGCCGCCGTCCGGCGCCTGGATCGCGGTCTCCTGATCCTGGTCCCAGACAAGCGGCCATCGCAGCGCCTCGCTCCAGAAGTAACCGACGTGCTGCGTACCGTCGCAGGCCAGCGCCCCGATGAAGCCGGTATCGGCGAGGAACGCGTTGCCCGCCTCGATGACGCAGAACTCGTTGCCGTCCGGATCGGCGAGCACCACGTGCCCCTCCTCCGGGAGTTGGCCCACGTCGATGTGCTTCCCGCCGAGCCGCAGCGCCCTGGCCACCGTCTCCTGCTGCTCCTCGGGGGAGGCGCTGGTCAGGTCGAAGTGCGCGCGGTTCTGACCGGTCTTCGGTTCTTGGCTCGGCCGGAAGCGGATGCGGAATCCGGCGGCGTCAGGAGGCGCGATCACCACGTCGCCGTCCGGGCCGTCGGCCGATTCCCAACCCAGGAGCCCGGACCAGAACCGCGCCAGGTCCGGCGGCCGGGGGGCGTTGAAGCAGACGGCGAAGAGTTGACTGGTCATACCCCGTGGGTCTCCGATCCGCTGACGATCGGTACGGCGCGCCTCACGCCGCACGCGGGCCCAGCGTAGGGTCGGCCGCGCGGCACTCGCATCCGGTTTTCCGTCCGGCCCCTTACGCGTCGCTCCCGGTCCGCGGGTCGTCGCTGACGACGTCGAAGCGGACCTTGCCGCGGGGCTCTCCGTTGACCTGCAGTTCGAGGATGTGCTCGCCGAGGTGGAAGACCCGGGTGCTGATCGGCTTGAAGGAGCGTGTGCCGGTGTGCTCGCTCCGCTCCCCCGGCCGCAGGGTGCGGGTCGTCAGTTTGTAGACCTTGGGCGACGTGGCGCCATTGGCCTTGCGGTAGTGCACGACGTAGTCGACGACGAGGCGGAGCGGCGTGTCGCCGTGGTTCTCCAGCGTGAAGGCGAAGCGCAGTTCCCCGCCCACCGCGACGACCGGCCGAGGCACGGACGGCCCCTCGACGGTCAGTTCCGTCGCGGGGCCGAAGCCCAGCAGCGCCAGCGCGCCCCGGTCGCCCTGCTTGACGGCGGTGCGGAGCGCGTGGCGGACGAGCCGGGGGGTGTGAGCGTCGGGGGCCGCCGTCCACCGCCGGGCCGTCTCGACGGCCAGGTCCACCCGGGCGTGGCTGATGTCGTTGACGTGGTTGGCGACGGATCTGCGCACGTACTCCGAGGGGTCCTGGTAGAGCGCGTCCAGGATCGGCAGGGTCGCCTCGGGCCAGGCGAGGATCGCCGGCACGCGTACGGCCCACGGCAGGCGGGGCCGGGTCCCCTCGCTGGCGAGGCGGCGCACATGCTCGTCCGGGTGTGCCGTCCAACCGCTGACGACGGCGAGCGCCCGGTCGAGGTCGGCGTTGAGCATGCGGCGGAGGGCGAACTCGGCGGTCAGTCGCGGCGTCAGGTCCGCGAGGAGGTGGAGCCCGTCCTCGAAGGCCGTGCCCGCGGCCGGGCCGGAGGCGAGGACGGCCACGGCCTCGGTGACCGGCCAGATCATCCACCCGGTGAAGCGCGGGTCGGGCAGCGCTGACCGTACGACCGCCTCCAGGGCCGCCGCCTCCGGCGGGCCGGATGCGAGCATCGCGTCGCGCACGAGGTCGCTGCGCTCGCGCAGCGCCAGGCCGTCGAGCGCCGGCAGGGCGTCGCGCACGGCGGCGGCCATCCGTGCCGCGCCGGCCGTGTCCAGGCAGTCGGCGAGCGCGGCGACGGCGGCATGGCCGAGTAGTTCGTCCGCAGTGGGCACGGGAGCTTGCCTCCGGTTGCTCGTCTCGGGTCAGCCGCTGTCGCGGCCGGCGTAGCGGGCGCGCATGAGTTCGCTCGCGGCCGGGCCCGCCGCGTAGACGAAGGCCTCGCCGTCGTCGAGCCGCCGGCCCGTCGCGGCGTCGACCACGACCGGCTCGACCTCCTCGCCCGTTTTCGCGTCGACCAGGATCATGCTGCGCTCATGCGGCGCGAGGCGGGAGTTGCCCCACGCCGCCAGGGCGACGATCACCGGGCGCAGTGAGCGGCCGAGGTCCGTGAGGAGGTACTCGTAGCGGGTCGGGTTGGTCTGGTACGGCCGCCGTTCCAGCAGCCCGTCCGCGACCAGGGTCTTGAGGCGGGTGGTCAGCATGCTCGACGAGATGCCGAGGTTCTCCTGGAACTGGTCGAAGCGGGTGTATCCGTCGAACGCGTCGTGCAGGATGAGCAGCGTCCACCATTCGCCGACGTGCCCGACCGTCGTCGACAGCGGGCACTCACGGTCTTCCAGCCGGATGCGGCTCACCATCTCGACCACCTCCGCGCGGTTGTGCCAGGGTCGACTACCTTCACTTGCATGTTAGCAGCAACTAAGGCGCCATCCGCGCGGAGGGACCGCGAAGAAGTGTTTGCAAAGATCTCTTTGCAAACACTTCTTCGCGGTCTAGCCTGTGCGGTGTGACCGACTCAACGAACAGACGGGAAGGCCCGGTTGAGGACGACTCGGTCGTCCTGGACGCCAAGGGGCTGCGCGCCATGGCGCATCCGGTGCGTGTCCAGCTCATCGGACTGCTGAGGAAGTACGGCCCGTCCACGGCCACCCGCCTCGCCGAACGGCTGGGCGTGAATTCCGGCACCGCCAGCTATCACCTGCGCCAACTCGGCGCGGCCGGTTTCGTCGAGGAGGACGCGGAGCGCGGCAACGCGCGCGAGCGCTGGTGGCGAGCGGTGCACCAGACGACACGACTCAACGACCGGGAGCTGGTCGATCGAGAGCCCGAGGCCACCCTGGCCTTCCTGCAGTCCGTGGCCGCCACGTACACCGTGCGCACCCAGCAGACGCTGAACGAGCTGCAGACGATGCCCCGCGTGTGGCGGGACGCCTTCGACCTGAGCGACTGGGCCCTGCGGCTCACGCCCGAGGAGGCCGTCGCCCTGGGGCTGGAGTTGCGAGCCGTCCTCGCCCGGTACCGGAGGGACACTCCCGAGGCCGCGGCGGATGCCCCTGCGAGGGCCGAGCGGGTCGGCGTCATCACCCAGCTCCTGCCGGAACCGGACGCACCCGCGGCGCCGGAGCGGCACACCGGTCCTGAGACGGGGTCAGGAACGGGGACTTCGTGAAGGAGCGGCCCCTGAGTGCCCCGGACACGCCAGGCATATCCGGTCGGCGGTCCTTGCGGCCTCTGGTCGGAGTGCTGGCTGCGATGGCCGTTTCGCTGAGCGGCACGGCGGTGTCGGCGGTCGCCCTGCCCTGGTTCGTGCTCGTCACGACCGGCAGCGCCACCCGGACCGGGCTCGTCGCCTTCTGCGAAATGTTCCCCTACGTGGTGGTCAAGGCGCTGGCCGGACCACTGGTGGACCGGGTCGGCTCCCGGGCCGTCTCCTGGACCACGGACCTCACCAGCGCGACCGCGGCCGCCGCCGTCGTCCTGCTCCATGCCGCGGACCTGCTGTCCTTTCCGCTCCTGCTGGCCCTGGTCGCGGTGATCGGCGCCACCCGCGGACCCGGGGACCTTGCCAAGGAGGTCATGGTCCCGGAAGCCGCCGAACGCGCCGGGGTCCGGCTGGAGCGGGCCGCCGGCCTGTCGGGCGCGACGGAGCGACTGGCCTCCACCGTGGGCCCGGCGGTCGGCGGTTCCCTCGTGGCGCTGCTCGGCCCCTTGACGGGGCTCGTCGTCACCGCGGGCAGCTTCGCCTTCGGTTCGCTGATCATCGCGCTGGCGCTCCCCCGCCGTGCGGCGGGTCCGGCCGAGTGCGCGTCGCCGCACCCTGGAGGGGAGGACGAGGGCTACTGGAAACGCTTCGGCGCGGGCTTCGCCTTTCTGCGGGGCGAGCCGCTGCTGCTCGTCGTCATCGCCATGGTGAGCGTCACCAACCTGCTGGACGCGGCGTTCACGACGGTCCTCAGGCCCGTCTGGGCGAAGGAGTCCGGCAACGGGCCGGCCGTGATCGGCCTCACCGGCAGCGTGATGGGGGCCGCCGCGGTGGCCGGGAGCCTGATCGCCGCGATGGCCGCTCACCGCCTGCGACGCCGGGCGGTGTTCCTGATCGGCTTCCTGCTGGCGGGAGCGCCGAGGTTCCTGATCCTCACCCTCGACGTCCCGTTGGGAGCGGTGCTGGCCGTCTTCGCCGTCAGCGGTTTCGGCTCGGGCTTCCTCAACCCCGTGCTGGGAGCGGTCCTTCTCGAGCGGGTGCCGCGCCGGATGCTGGGCCGGGTGGGCGCCCTCGGCGACTCGTTGGCCTGGGCGGGCATCCCACTCGGCGGGTTGGCCGCCGGGGCCGCGGTGGCGTCCGCCGGGCTCGTGCCGGTGCTGCTCGCCTGCGGGGCCGTGTACCTACTGATCACCAGCCTGGCGGGACTGCGGCCGGAATGGCGCGAGATGGACCGTCCGGCCGGGAGCGGCGCCACGCGGCGGCACCCCGGGGAAGGCGCCGCACGGGAGGCGGACGCCACGGCGTGACATGCCCGGGAGGACCTCGCCGGGCAGGCTCCTTCGACGGCTCTTCCTGACCGCGTACATCGGCCTGTCGGTGCCCGTCCTCAGGCTCGGCGTGGGCACGCTGTACGTCTCGCAGCGGCTGGCGCTCCTCGGTTTCGCCGCGGTGCTCATCGGTATCTGCGCCGTCGTCAGCCGCCGTCTCCTGCGCCGCTGAGGCTCCGCCGCGTCCCACCGGGGGGGGACGCGGCGGCACGGACGGTGCCGTCGTGGATCCGGCGGCACCCGGCGCTCGCGGGACGGCGCATGCATGTGCGCGGCGGGCTTCGCCGCCCGGCCCGCTCTCGCTCCGGCATCCGAAGTGCCGCCCGGCGGACGGTGGTTCGGACCCGGGCGGCGGGCGCGGTGCCCACGCGAGCGGGCACGCGCCCCGCGCGGCCAGGTCACCAGGTCACACGGTGGCGTCGAGGTCCTCCGCGTAGGAGGCCACGGCCCGCCGGTAGCGTGCGATGTCCGGGTCGGAGCTGCTGTCGGCCAGCAGCGTCAGCAGGATCCGCATGGCCTCCCGGTGTCCGCCGGTGTTGTACAGGGCCATCGCCAGGAAGGTCCGCAGCGCGCCGTCGCCGGGGAAGTCCATGACGGCCGCACGCAGCAGCCGCACCGCCTCGTCGTACCGGCCCAGGACCCGGTAGGTGCTGCCCAGGCCCAGTAGCGCGCCGCGCCGGTCGTCCTCCGACAGCCCCGTGCCGCGCAGGGCCTGCTCGTAGTAGGGCACCGCCTCGGCCTCCAGGCCCAGCACGTCGTGTGCCCACGCCGCCTGGTAGGCCACCTCCGCGTCCCCGGGGAACCGTTCCACCGCGGCGACCAGCCGCTCCCTCGCCGCCTCCGCGTCCCCGCGCTGACGCAACCCCACCGCGGCCGCCAGCAGTTCGTCGCGCCCCTGTGCCTTCTCGCTCATGCGCACATCCTGGCAGCACCCCGCCCTGTGGGGCACGCCCTTGCGCGGTGCGGAACCTACGGGGAACGACCGCGTCCCATAGGTCACGTCCCGACACGTCCCGTCACGTCCGACGTCCGTCGCCCTGGCGTGATGTGACACCTCGTAAGGCGTCGACGAGGGGTCCGCGTTCCCGGCACGACGGGCGGTCGGCGCACCCGCCACGCGTCCTCCGCCCGCTCCGCGCGCGCCGTTCACGCGCGAACGGAGTGGACGGGCCACAGGCCCACGACGTCCGACGACGGCTCTGACGAGCCGGTTCGAGAGCCGACGGCCCCGCGGCCGGGCTCCTGATGTAGGGTCCTGCTTCCGCCGCGCGCGTGACGCGCCCGGCTCTGTCCCAACAGGGGGGATACCCATGTCCCAGCACGCCCGTATCGGCGTGGCCGCGTTCGCCGCGGCCTGCGCCACCGCCGTTCTCATACCGACCCAGGCGCACGCCGCCGAGTACAGCTCGGCTCTCAAAGTCCTCGGGGCGCAGTACGACGCCCCCGGGCGCGACTCCAACAGCTGCTCCTCCGGCAACACCCGCGCCGAGTACCTGACGATCAGGAACTACTCCGCCTCGGCCACGGTCAACCTCAAGGGCTACGTCGTCAAGGACGCCACCGGCAACCGCTTCCGCTTCACCGCGAACCACTACCTCCAGCCCGGCGACTACGTGAAGCTCCGCGGCGGCCACGGCACGGACTCCGACAAGAACAACGTGGTCTACCGCGACAACTGCAACTTCCTGTGGAACAACGACCGCGACACGATCTACCTCTACAAGCCCTCGGGCAGCCGCGCCGACGTCCACGCCTACACCAAGCGCGGCTCGGACGCGGACGGCAACGGCTACATCCGCTTCCACCGCTGAGCCGCGGCCACCCCCGTCCCCGGTCAGCCCACCCCGGCCCGCCCCGTTCCGCTCAGGCGGCCGCGACGTCGGGGACGGGCACGGGGCGGGGGTGGTGCAGGCGCAGGTGCTCGACCCGTCCCGTCGCGTCATGGGTCATCAGCCAGGCGACGGTGGGCGGGCAGTGGTCGGGGTTGTCCGGGGGATTGACGATGTCCATCTCCCAGATGGCGAGCGACTGCCCGGCGACGGCGTGGGCGAGCCGCTGGCGGACGCCGTCGGCCAGGTCGCACTCCATGCCGCGGATCAGGAAGTTCCGGCCACCCACCCGCTGCTTGCCACGCAGCAGGGCGACCTCGGGTGACCAGCGCTCGCGCAGCAGTTCGGCGAAGTGGCCGCTCTCGGCCGCGGCCAGTGTCTCGTGGGCCTCGGCCGCGCTGGCGCGGGTACGCCGGGCGGTGTCGTCGTGGGCGCTCTCCGCGGTGTCGGCGAGAGCCTGGGTGAGCTTGGCGCGAGCCTGGCTGAGCCGGCTGCGGACCGTGCCGACGGGAAGCCCGCAGGCGGAGGCGATCTGGTCGTACGAGCTGACGCCGGTGGTGAAGTGCCGTAGCACGAGCGGCAGCCGCAGGGCCGGGGAGAGCTGCTCGATGGCCTCCCAGATCCAGTCCCGCAGCGCGGTGCGCTCCAGCCATCGCTCGGGACCGGAGTCGGCCGCGCGCAGGACGAGGTCGTCGACCGGCGCGGCGGCGACCGTACCGCGCAGCAGGGAGCGCGCGCCGTTGCGGACGACCATGCGCAGCCACGGCCCGACCGCCGCGGGGTCGCGCAGGTCGCCGATGCGGCGCAGCGCCGTGAGCGCGGCGTCCTGCAGCACGTCGTCCACATCGGGCCCCGGGCCCAGGATGCTCAGAGCGACGGCCCGCATTCCCGCCTGGTGCCGCCCCAGGAGCAGGCCGAGCGCCGTGACGTCACCGGCCTGCGCGGCGCGGGTGAGCGCCACGTCCTCCGTGCGTGCTGCCACGGTCACGTCCGGTTCCATCGCGTCCCTTCCCATGTCGTCGCTCCTCAGCGGATGCTACGGCGTCGCTGCGGCGACCCGGAAACGCACCCGGGGGGGCCGGCGGCTAGGGCGACGTGCGGTGATGGCGGGCCGACGGCACGCGAGCGCCCGTGCCCGGGCCGCCAGCAGGGTCAGGGGACGGGCAGCAGGATGCCGGGATTGAGCAGCCCGTCGGGGTCGAGCGCGTCCTTGACGGCGCGCAGGGCCTCCACGCCGAGCGGCCCCGCTTCCCGGACGTACCAGTCGCGGTGGTCCGTGCCCACGCCGTGGTGGTGGCTGATGGTGCCGCCCGCGGAGAGGATGGCGTCGTTGGCGGCCTCCTTGGCGGGGGTCCAGTGCGCCACGGGGTCCTCGCCCTGCGCGGAGACGACGGTGAAGTAGAGCGAAGCGCCGTTCTCATAGACGTGCGAGATGTGGCACATCACCAGCGGCGGGGTGCCGGCCGCGGACAGGGTGCCGGTGAGCGCCTCACGCACGGCGTCGTACAGCTCCGGGATCCGGGACCAGAAGGCGGCGGTCTCGACGGTCTCGGCGAAGGCGCCCGCGTCGAGGAGCGCGTCCCGGAGGTACGGGGCGGAGAACCGGCCGCGCGCCCAGCGTTCGCCGGGCTCCTCGCCCAGGTACGCGCCGCCGCAGGCGCGCAGGACGGCCGCGGCCTGTCCCCGGCGCGACGCGGTGTCCTGCGCGGTGCCCTCGTAGCCGGCGATCGCCGTGCATCCGGCGGGCGCGGACCCTCCCGCGCCGATGGCGTCGGGCTGGGCGAGGCCGACCATCGTCTCGGTCTCGTCCGACAGGCGAAGCACCGTGGGGCGGGGCCCGTCCTGGGCGAGCCGGCGCAGGGCCGCGGCGCCCTCGGCGAAGGAGGCGAAGCGCCAGCCCTCGTAGACCTTGGCCTGGGGAACGGGGCGGATCCGCACCGTCACGGACGTGATGACGCCGAGCGCGCCCTCGGAGCCGAGGACCAGCTGCCGCAGGTCGGGGCCGGCCGCGGAACGCGGGGCCCGGCCGGCGTCGAGGGTGCCCCGCGGGGTGGCGACGGTCAGGCCCAGCACCATCTCGTCGAAGCGCCCGTAGCCGGCGGACGCCTGGCCGCTGGAGCGGGCGGCGGCGAATCCGCCGATGGTGGCCCACTCGTAGGACTGGGGGAAGTGGCCGAGCGTGAAGCCCTGTTCCGCCAGGAGCGCCTCGGCCTCGGGAGCGCGCAGCCCCGGTTGGAGGATCGCGGTCCGCGAGACGGGGTCGAGCGACAGCAGGCGGTTCATCCGGCGTAGGTCCAGTGCGAGGAAGGGGCGCCGCCGCTGCGGGGCTAG